>JAFDIC010000183.1 GCA_019308525.1 Deltaproteobacteria bacterium | reverse complement strand
TTCTTTGGGTGAAGTTGACATTGTGGAAGATATATATTATTTATTCGGCAGAAGACTTTCTTGGAGTATGCTAGATTGATCAAAGAGAAAAAGGAAAAAATCCTGAAGTGTGCTGAATTTCTGTTCGCCACAAAAGGCTTCTACCAGACTACGGTGGCTGGGATTGCGAAAGAGTCAGGTATCAATGAAGCATCTGTTTATTCGTATTTCGGCAATAGAAAGAATATCCTATTCGCTATCTACGGGAGGTACTTAAAGAATGCATTTGAAACCCTCAGTGATCATTTCCAAGGGATGAAAGAACCCGGACCAAAACTTCGAAAGGCGATATGGCATTACCTGGCTGACATGCAGAACAATCCAAACTATGCCAAGATTCTCATTATGGCTCAGAGGGAGAATCCTGATTTCTATGCTTCAGAACATTTTCAATACCTGAAACGGTATTCTAATCTCGTCCTAGATGTTATCATTGAGGGGCAAAAGGAGGGTTTCTTTCATTCTGACATAAGCGCTCGTGCCATACGAAACATGGCCATGGGTACAAGCGTGTACACAGCAATCGAAAGTGTCGTAAACAACCACCCTTTTGATCCCAATGTAGTTTCTGACCTGATTTATCAGTTGGTTGTCAATGCCGCTGGAAGTGAAGTCCGATATAGCGGCAGTACTGAGAGAATCACAAAGGGGGATAGAGCAAAACGGCGTATGGCTAGGCAGGCCAACTTGGGTGATGCGACCCTCTATGAATATTTCGAAAACAAAGAAGCCATCCTTCGAGACATTGCAAAAACACACCTCAAACGCTTCGGTTCAAACGAACTTATCCCCTTTGAGGAGACTTCCGACCCAGAAAGAGCGCTGAAGAAACTCATATGGCAATTTGTGTGGCAGGTATATACCTTCGAGGACTTCTCCCGAATCTTGATCCTGGAACTTTTCAGGAGCATTAGCTTTTACTCCAGCCCCGAGTATGAATACATTGAGGCATTCTATAAGAAAATATTGGAAACTATTCGGGAAGGGCAGCGCCAAGGTATCTTTATTGAAGAGGTTCCAATGCCCATATATCCTCATATGATTGTAGGTACCTTTGACCAATTCCTGCTATCGCAGTTTCTGCTGAATAGGCCTCCCCTTGGGCTTTCAGAACTCAATGATATTGTTGATGCCTTAATTCAGGCTATAAGAATCGGTGAAGGGGTGTAGCCTCCGAGATTTTTTTCATTGTGCTGAATATGTAATCTGCTTTGGTATGCCATATTTCTCTGGATAAGAGTATTTTCCTACAGCATGGAGGTGACGGGTGAGGGACGCACTGGAACTAAAGCACGGGAGTGTAATCCGGGGATAAGTGGATTAAGCCAGGGAAACGGTAAAACTATGTCAACGATTTTGGAAGTGAAGGGCCTCAGGACCTGTTTTTTGCACGGATGCGGGTCTGGTGAAAGCGGTAGACGGGGTTTCATGCCATGTTAATGAGAGGGAGATAGTAGGGCTGGTGGGTGAGAATGCTTGCGGCAAGTCTGTCAGCCAGTTATCCGTGATGCAGCTCATTCCTGTTCCTCCTGGGGAGATAGTGGGGGGGGCAGGTGATATTCGAGGGAGAGGATCTACTCAAATTTGATGCGAAAGGTTCTGAGATGCGCTCGGTAAGGGGGGGATAAGATTGCCATGGTGTTCCAGGAGCCCATGACCTCTGTTATCTTCGGTTCCCGTCCCGGACCCATTTCTCGAGGAGAAACGACAGAGAATAATTATCAAAGGAGAGGCCCCCAGCCCAATGAACTTCCCCGCAGCAAGCAACGGGGTATCAGTCGGAAACTATCTTAACGCCCCAAGGGGCGGGGAATCAAACCCTCGTCCGCCTCTGGCGGATTAAATCCGCCACAGGGGTGCAATTTCCACCCCAGATGCCCGGATGCAACAGGAGAGTGCAAGAAAGTGATCCCTTGCTAAGAGACGACGTAGGTGGCGGCCATGAAGTCGCCTGTATCTGGGTATAGGGCGTTCTTAAGGGATCTCACTTCAGGGCTTTTCAGATCAAGTCAAAGTCTTCCAGGCAGACCTTTTTCCCCGGAGGGATCAGGAGGAATTCCTCATCCCAGGGTCCTCGGCAGATTTTCTCGAGTATTTCGGTGGTTCCAGGTATTTCGTCATAGCGGAGCTTAAATTTTTTTGCCGCCCTGCGGCAGAACCCCGCGTAGTGGTTCCGGTCCTGATGCCCAGTATTGATGAAGGCCAGGCGGGTGTAATGCTTCAACATCTGTTTCATGACCTTTTCCGCAATATCCCTGTTATGGCGCTTGACCATTTCATTGAACTCGTCAACCAGTGTGATTTTGGCGTCAATCCATCCCCTGGACAGGAAATAGGTCCCGGGCTCCCTTTTGAGTTCCTCCTTGTAACGGTCCCTGGAACCGAGGAAGATCCCAATGCAGTCATCCTGGCGCGGGATTACCAGGGTGCTCTTTGCCGCGCTCAATCCTATAACCGCCATGGAGCACAGACCAAAACCCAGGATGATGGTCTCGGAAAGATCCGTGGTTTCATCGATCGTACGCTGTAACTCTGCCTTGAGCCTTTCCGGCCTCAAGTGGAGCCCAGATTCCACGATTTCGTAGGAAATGCCCGGGGGCATAAAGGGGAGCATTTCCTTTATTACAGTATCGCATGCAATGATCTTTATCCTGTTGCTGGTCATTTCCAAACTCTCTGATTCATCCCTTGAGAGTGTTTTGCACCCAGAGCTCATGTTATCTCAATCAAACAAAGCTTATGTTGCTTAGGGTCTGTAAGGGTCGGAGTCCAGCCGCCGGGCGATTTCAGGTGAATCTGCCCCGTACCTATAGGCCCGGAACACGTAATTGCCTCCGGTATAAGGGGGATCCTTCTGGAAATAGGGGGAAACGTAATCCCAGACAACGTCCCCTTCCGGGGTGATCTCGAAGATCCTTCCCCATCGTCCTTCACAGATCAGGGTATTGCCGGAATCAAGGCGCTGGACGCCACTGATGAAGGAGCTGTCGAAGGTGTAAGGGGGATTGCCCACATATTGCCAGACGATTCTATTATCTTTCGGGTCAATTTCAAAGATCCGTGAACCTTCCTGGGTTCCGTGCCATGGCGCATGGCACCCGTTTGCAAATACCAGAACATGTCCGTTTTCCAGCATTTGGACGTCGTGCTGGTGGCCCAGTATCCAGTCGCACATTTCCCATTTGAAGGCCTTTGTCTTGCGATCTATGGTAGCAATCAGGTGGTTCTGGCGCCAGCTCACCATGACATCGCCATTGGGTAAAGGGAACACAGTATTGGCATGGGCGAATTCCCGGCGGTCACACAGGGGGCAGATGGGATATTTCTCTATTTCCTGGTCTGTGGAAGCATGCCATTCCCATACTGTTTGGCCCTGGGGGTCTACCTCGCGCAGGAAGTCGCCATAAATCCCGTCTTCATGCTCCGTTCCCTTGACACCCCCCCTCACTCTTTGTGCGGTATCTTCAGGCAGGAGTTCCCAGCCAATGTAAATCGTGGTTCCATTTGGGCGGCGTCTAAAATCGTGGTGTTGCCAGTGGTCAATGTACTCCCAGAGGACTGTTCCATCCCAGTCCAGTTCCTGCATGAGGCCTCCTTTTGCGGCAAGTCCCTTTGCGCACTCCTTGGTCCTTATGGCGGCGAGTAAGTTACCATTTGGCAGCAGATATGCATAATTGCCAGGTGGACCCGGCATATGCCATTCGTGCACCACCATCCCGCGCATGTTGATAAGATGGACGGTCGTGGAGTTCAATGGCCAAAATAGCGTGTAACCGGGTGTAGCCCGTGATTCGTCGCAGGTTATAAGGCCAGTCTTGTAATGCAACATACTCTTTGTCTTTAGCCTCCTTCCCCAAAGTATTTCTAAGGATGGTTACTTTCTTCCTGGGGCCCATGGCACTCCATAAAAATCGTTGTTTAGCATTGATGTCAGGTTAGGATTTTGAAAACACAGGCTATCGCCGGAAACTTGATCAACAGCATCAGGAGCGTGCTTCCTTGGGAGGTCTTTTCATAGGACTCAATATTCGTCCTTACGCTCCTTACACGGTCCCATAATCATCATAATCGTCTCCTCACAGCCACAGAAGAGGATGACTTCGGGTCAAGATGATCTCTTAGGCCTATGAAAGTATTCTATTAAATATCTGGTGCCCTTCGACGTTGGCCTTATAGGCGAGCAAAATAGATTCTTCGAGTCTAGCGGTATAAAGCCCACACCAATATTTAGGTCTTTGCCAATCTTTTTATGCAGAAAAATAACACAGGAAGAAGCTTCATGCAAGCTTGATTTTTCCTCGCACAACTTTGTCCCTTGAATACATAAATGATCTCATTGATAAATTGCTGATCGAGGCTTTTCGTATCCAGCCGCGCTCACCTGCGATAATTGGTATTGTTGATCATATGGCCTCCTGAAATATGGCTTATGGCTAAAAACACCTGTAACCAAATTCATGCTGAGTTCACAGCAAATCCTGATGACATAATCATAAGCGGGCAGGCACGTGGTGTCCAATTAATCATCTCACAGATCTTGCGGTTTTGGCCAACCCCTTTATCGGATCACTGCTTCACCCCAGGATCATTCCTTAAACAGCTTTTTGGCATCATAAGCTACCTCATCCCCCATAATGTAGTAGAATCCCCTGGCCAACTTGTTGCTCACTGCCTTGATAGCAACAAATCCATTGCTCTTGCTCCTCTTGCGCTTGTAAAATCTTTCACGATGTGCACAATGGCGAACAGCAAAACTGGCTGCCTCCACATGGATTTGGCAAGATGCACACGGTAGCCCTGCTCTTGTAATCCGTCCACCAGCCAGCACCAGTTGCAGGTAGATTCAACCACCACTTCCTTCAACACCCCTCAAATGGACTCGATGTCGACATAACAGAATCGAGCTTGTTGGGTGGCCTCTCACCGAAAAGCTTCCGATCCACTTCATCGATAACAGCCAAAAAACTATTGCTTGAATGAAGATCAATACCAGCGTATGCTTCCATTTGGGCACCTCCTAAAACCTATGACTAATGTCAGGATTTCAGCCCTGCTGGTTCCATAGCTCACTTTGCCATCTCAATTTCGATTTTTTGCGAGATTGTCAATCCTTGAAGGGAGAAAAACTGTGGGGCACAGTATTGATGATGAGATCAAGGAGAAGGCAAGGAAGGTGAGACTCCTTCTTTTGGATGTGGACGGAGTGCTGACGGATGGCAAGATTATCTATGATTCCGAGGGCCGGGAGTTGAAATTCTTCAATGTTCAGGACGGCTTGGGTGTTCGGCTCCTGGGAATTTCAGGGATAAAGGCGGTCCTGGTGACCACAAGACGATCACCGGTCCTGGAAAAACGCGCCAAGGATATGCAGGTTGACAGGATATATGAAGGGATATTGCACAAGACAGAGGTCCTTGATCAAATACTTGATACGTACCAGGTAAGGAAGGAAGAAATCTGTTATGTTGGGGATGACCTGGTTGACCTCGGAATAATGAGGCTCATAGGGTTCCCCGTGGCCGTGAAGAATGCGTGTCGGGAAGTAAAAGAGGCAGCGTCCTATGTCACCGAAAGGAAGGGCGGAGAGGGCGCAGTGCGCGAGGTAGCGGAGCTTATCCTGAAGACCAAAGGGGCCTGGCACAGGGTCCTGCGCTCGGGCCTGGGCCTTTGACCCGCACCCTGGCCTCTGCCTTTCCTGGATGGGGGTGAACCCTTACCCAGAGGATTTCACAGGATCTGCCGTGAAAGGACATTGAAAAGATCATTCCCACGGCCCTATGTCCCATCTGTCCTCGTGTCTGCTTCAAGCGAGAGGGTCTCTGGCATTCCAACGAGCAGGGGGAGCCTGACAAAGAGGTCGAGTGCTATGATCGTCAGGAACACAAACTGCGGTCCCACATAGTCCCAGATTAGACCGCCCATAAAGATCGCAGTGGCTCCAAATATGCCCCTGAAAAATCTCAAAGTGCCCATCCAGCGCCCCATCTGGTTCTTGGGGACCAGCTCATATCCTATGGCCCCCGAGGTAACGGCAATAATATGAAAGAATCCCCCCAGGGATCCTGCTGCTATGAGCAGGGCATGGTTGGGGGCCCAAATGAGCATGAGTTGAGACATCCAAAAAATAGGCATGGTAATGTACAGGACCTTCTTTCTTCCTATTCGATCAGCGAGCCTGCCCATGATTATGCCGAATACAAGGGGGATGAGCGCCATGCCCGTGACCATGGCCCCCAGAACATATTCATCTGCCCCCTTGTATTCTCTTGCCCAGACCTGGGTAAAGGGGAGCACCATGCCAACGGGCAACGAGTTTATGGAGCTTATCATTATCCAGCGCTTCAAATAGCGGCCCTGTTCAAAGACCTGTGCCATGTCTTTTAGAAAGTTCGGTCTATTATTGCCTGGTTCGCCCCATCTTATGTCGGGAAGGGCCAGGAGGATGAAGAGGAAAGTCAACACCGTACCTGCAAAGGCCACAAAGAAGAGAGGCCTGATGCCTTCCACATTGATTCCGCCGAAGCCGGACACCAGCACAGCACCCAACATGGGACCCAGCATTCCAAGGAGGCCTGCTGCAAAGGTCTCACAACAGCTCATGGCCGTGACCCTGTCTTCATTCACCAGGGAATTTCCGCAGATCACAGAACAACTCTGCATGCTTGATGTCATCCCCAACCAGTAGGAAATCATGGCAATGATAATAACCTTCCAGCTATCGGCTACGCCATAGATGAGGTAAGAAACGGCAAGCAGGGCAATGCCGCCCAGATAGATCCTCTTGACGCCGGTGCGGTCCACAAACCACCCCAGGAAAGGCCCCAGTAAGCCGGCAGCGGCCATTCCGATCGCATTTACAAATCCCAGCTCCGTGCCTTCTGCTCCCAGGGCAAAGATATAGACGGAGAGGTAAGGCACGATCATCTGGTAGAAGAGGCGATGGACCGAGGTCCTGGTTACGGTTATTTTCCATTCACGGGGTTGTCTCTTGATGAATAAGACCGCAGGGGCCAAGATTTTTGACATGTAATCACCTATGTTGCGATAACTGAAACCGCATGTTCATTACGTCTTTCCTATGGAGCAAAACAGTGTCTTATTAACATAGTTTGGTACTTGTTCAAAACAAAAACATCATCTCTGGCCCAGCTTATCCTGGTTGAAAGGGTCGAGCTGGGAACTCCTTTTTCCTTTGACTCCGAGACCAGGACAAGGTAGCTTTACTCGTCTGAAAACGACGGGAAAATCCGATGGACTGGTATATCTATCCCCTGGTAATCGTCACGGGCTTCGGCTGTGGATTCATAAACACTCTGGCAGGTAGTGGCTCTTTGATATCATTACCCGTACTCATCTTCTTGGGCCTCCCGGCCAACGTGGCAAACGGTACCAACAGGGTCGGAATCTTGCTTCAAACCATCGTATCCGCGAGGAGCTATCAAAAGGGCGGGGTCCTCGACCTGCGCGGTGGAGCGATACTGGCCGTTCCTGCCATGGTGGGATCCGTGATTGGGGCCCAGATAGCGGTGAACCTGGATGAGCAGTTGCTCAGGAGGGTCATAGGGGGATTGATAGTCATTTTGCTGGTCTTGATTATCTTGAAACCGGGAAGATGGCTCAAAGGGCAGATGGAAGTAATGGAGAAGAGGCCCGGTCCAAAGATCATCGGGATATTTTTCCTGATTGGTGTCTACGGGGGTTTCATACACGCAGGTGTGGGCATTTTTCTCCTGGCGGGGTTGGTACTCGCCGTAGGTTACAATCTCGTCAGGGCGAACGCGGTCAAGGTTACCATTGTTTTCTGTTTTACGGTCGTGGCCATCGGCGTGTTCTTTATCAATGACCAGATTCGCTGGGAGATAGGTGGGCTACTGGCCATTGGCAATGCCATAGGAGGATGGACCGCGGCCAAGCTGGCACTAAGGCGGGGAACCACGTTTGTTCGTTTTGTGCTTATTGCCGTGGCCACGCTATCCGCCGCCAAACTCCTGGGATTATTCGACCTGGCCTTGGGGCTGCTGTAGGTATGGGGGCCATCCATAAGCCGTGTGCTGCGCAAGGCCTGGTCGAGCCTTCGCTCATCAGGCAGAGAAACAACGATAGTGAGTATGTTCTATCGAGTGACAAGTAATTGATACAGGTTCCAGGATGTGTCCAAATCCAGGCCTGATCTTTGTCAGGCACCTTCGTTTCCTGGACCATTTCTTCATCCTTCAGGCCCTGATCGCAGGGCACCATCAAGAAGGTCGACCACGGTCTTGAACAGGAGGAAGAGATAACCAGTATCTTCCTCGGTCAAAA
>JAFDIC010000182.1 GCA_019308525.1 Deltaproteobacteria bacterium | reverse complement strand
GAGCGAGTCCTTGGATATGCGCAGTCCTCGGGACTTTAGATCGTTATAGAAGCGGTTGACACTGAAAAGCCCTGCGGCGTTGGCCAGGAGATGCCGGGTCATGTGCCTTAACGCTACCGGTTGAGAGATACCATGCCGCTCGATGACATCCCGCAGAAGTGTCGCGTCCACGTACCCCCGCAAAAGTTCCACTCGGTCCCTGTCAGAGGCTCCCTGCGCCTCGGGAAATCCTCCGAGTTTGAGGTAAGTCTCCAAATCTTTCCGCAAGGCGGAACGAACGGCCTTGGTCGCCCGTTCCGGATCTTCAATTTCACGTCCATGATGCCGCAAGAACTCACGGAAGCTGAAAGGGAACACCACAGCCTCCATAGCGCGCCCGCGCATGCTGGTGGCCACCTCACGTGAGAGCATACGAGCGGATGAGCCGGATAGGAAAAGATCCACGTTTTCCGTGTCGAGGACCCGACGGGCGAACCGCTCCCAGCCGGGCACTACCTGGATCTCGTCAAGGAGGAATAGGGCCCGCCTTAGGTCCCTCCATTCTGGATGCAGCCGGTAGTACTCTTCAATGAGAATTGATAGATCCGCGGCGGTGACCTCTGCCAGGCGCTCGTCATCGAAGTTGAAGTATAGTATTCCCTCCCGAGGTATCCCTGCCTCCATGTGGTCTTTAAGCACCTGCCAGAGAAAGGTTGTCTTCCCCGTCCTTCGCATGCCGATGACGGCAATGGCCTTGTTGGGAACAAGAGGCACATGGACGTCACGCCTGGTGAAAGCAGGGATAAGCGATGCCTCAGCATCAACGATCTTTTGACGTATGATTTGTCTTATCTGTCCGTCCATGAAGGATAGTATAGCCTCTAACTGTCCTTTTTGCAAGGACAGAATTGGGAAGTTTTAGCCTCTTATGGGAGACGGCGATTAACCATGGACATGGCACCTAGCCGCGATCATCGGGGCCCTTTTCCCCACCTGGGAGCAATTCCCAGTCTCGAAAGAGGGGGGTCAGAACAATAGCCAGACACATCCTATCGCAGCTAGAAGCTGCTCCCACAGAAGGGGATCGCAACTGGGAGTTGCTCCTACAGGAGGGGAAGATGGAGCAGGTTCCTGTAAGAGCAGGCTCCAGCCTGCGATACATCTTTCAATCCGGTCGCCATATTTCTAACCCTCCCTGGGCTGCCAGGTGCGGTCTTTTTCTATTATATGGATGACCTCCCAACCCCGTTCCCTTAGACTCCGAGAAATTTGAAGCCTATGGCACTTCCACGGAAACCTCTCGGCACATACTATCACGCTCAAGACTCTGGTGGCAATGGCCTCAAGCTCTTCCAATCCCCTCAGGTAGGAGGGCTCTTCCTGGTAAGATGCATATCCCCCCCGGCGGTAACCACCGAGGAGGTCTCCTAGCCAATAATAGGCAAGCCCCCTTTCTCGTGTGACGGTCTCTAGGTTCTGGAGGTTGAAGTGAAGATATCTCCTGCTGGCAGGGAACCTCCTCACGTCGGCAATGCCCTCAATGCCGTAGGTTTCCATGATCTCAAGGAAATCGTGAAGGGACCGGGTGCTTGTGCCGAGGGTGTATATGGTTCGAGGCTTCACATCCGTTTCAATAGCTGGTTGGCTGCCGTGAGCATGGGATCCCATGTTGGGCCAAAAGGCGGGGCATAGGCAAGATCCGTCTGGCTGAATGCCTGGACGCTCATGCCTGCATGGAGTGCCACCGCGGGGGCATCCACCCGGTGTGCCGCCCCCTCCCTGCCCACGAGCTGAGCACCCAGCAGCTTCCCCGTCCTCCTGTCTCCAACCAGCTGAACCCAGATGGGAGATCCTCCCGGGTGAGCGTGGGCCCTGGATCCGCTCTTTATCATAACCTCCACGGGCTCAAAACCATATTTTTCGGCCTCTTGGATACTAAGACCCGTCCGCGCCACCTGGAGCTCAAAGACCTTAAAGACCGCTGTGCCTGCGATCCCTTCGAGCTCCATCCTCTTTCCAGTGATGTTGTCCGCCACGGCCCATCCAGCCCGGTTTGCCCTTAAGGCAAGGGGTACCCAGGTTCTCTGGCCGGTCACCACATGGAAGGCATCTGCACAATCTCCGGCAGCGTATATGTGCTCATCAGATGTTCTCATGGTCCTGTCGACGGCAATGGAGTCAGAAGGACCAAGCTCCAGGCCAGCATCCCTGGCAAGCTCGCTGTTGGGGCGAATGCCAGTGGCAACGAGTACCATCTGGCATTCCAGGGACATGTCCGAGCACAGGACCTTCAGGCCGTGGTTTGACCTTTCAATGGCTTTAATGTCCTGGCCCATGTACATGGCCACATCGTGTCTCTTGACCTCCTCTTCCACCACAGAGGCCATTTCCCTGTTCATCCAGGGTAGGAGTATGGGCCTTGGTTTCACCATGGAGACCTGTATATCCCTGGCCCGGAAGGCCTCAACCATTTCAAGGGCGATGTACCCCATTCCAATGATGACGGCCTGCCTTACAGCCTGTGAGGCCATGTATTGCTTGATCCTTCGACCGTCCTCCAGTTTCTTGAGGGTCATTACGCCAGGAAGATCAAAGCCCGGGAGGTCAGGTATCCTCGGGGAGGCCCCTGTCGCAATCAGCAGCTTGTCATAGCCCAGGTTCAGTCCGTGGCCATCAGACCTTTTCACCATTACCCTCTTGGAAGAAGAATCAATTTGAATCACCCTGTGGCCGGTCCTCAGGTCTATCCCCTGTTTCTCCCTGAAAATTTTGGCCTGCCTCACCACGAGGTCATCTATCGCCCGGTTCGGGTCGGCAATATTGTAAGGCATCCCGCAGGCGCTGTAAGATACATCGTTTGTCATCTCAAAGACTATTATCTCAAGGTCAGGGTCGTTTCTCTTTGCCCTGCTTGCGGCGCTCATGCCTGCTGCATCGCCGCCTATTATGACGAATTTCATCTCTTCCTCCAGTTCCAACTCTCCACATGCGCCCAGATATCCATATCGAGGGCAGGAGCAATCTATCATGCATTTTGCCGGGAGTAAACCCTGTTTAAGGCATTGCCCGGAGGTACTCGCCTGCTCGGGAAAAGGTTTGACGAGTATCAGATTCTGTGCTAGAGTTCAAAAATGAATGATGATTCATTCACTATCATCTAATAATTCCTCGAAAAGTCATCTGATTACAAATACTTTTGTCCGATATTTGCCTTGAGACCCAAATCAAGGAGGCTCTTTTCATGACCAAGAAGATCAAGAGGGTAGGGGTTATCGGTGCCGGCGTGATGGGTTCGACCATAGCAGCGCACATGGCCAACGTGGGCATGGATACGGTGCTTCTGGATATCGTGCCTGCCGAATTGACAGAAGAAGACAAGAAAAAGGGCCTGACCCTGGAGAGCCGAGAATTCAGAAACAAGCTGGCCAACCAGGGCCTGGAGAATGCCCTAAAGTCAAGACCCGCCTCCTTCTACCTGCCCGAGTACGCCAGGTTGATCAGGACCGGCAACCTGGAAGACGACCTTGATACCTTGAAGGACGTGGACTGGATCATAGAGGCCGTGGTGGAGAGGCTTGACATAAAGAGGGCCCTATTCGAGAAGATAGAGTCTCTTTTGGGCAAGGGCACGATAGTAACTTCAAACACCTCCGGCATATCTGCGGCCGCCATGAGCCAGGGAAGATCCGAGGACTTTCAAAAGCTCTTTGCCGTGACCCATTTTTTCAACCCTCCCCGGTACATGAAGCTCCTTGAACTCGTACCAGGACCAGCTACGCTGCCTGAAGTGATCGATACCCTCCATGAGACCGCTGACAAAGATCTGGGAAAGGGTGTTGTCAGGGCCAAGGACACCCCGAATTTCATTGCAAACCGCATAGGGGTGTTTGGGATACTCTCGGTCATAAGGGCCATGATCGACCTGGGCCTGTCCATTGAGGCCGTAGATCAGTTGACAGGCCCGGTGATCGGGCATCCCAAGAGCGCTTCATTCAGGACTGCCGACCTCGTGGGGCTGGATACCCTGGTCCACGTGGCAAGGAACGTCTACGAGGGGGCCCCCGCCGATGAAAGGCGCGAGGTATTCCAGCCGCCTGAGCTCATCCAAAAGATGCTCCAAGGTAATCTCCTCGGTGAAAAGGTCAAGCAAGGCTTCTACAAGGTCACCAGGGACAAGGAGGGCAACAAGGTCATACTCTCCCTGGATTACAATACTATGGAGTACAGCCCCCAGGAGGAGGTCAAGCTCGCCAGCCTCGAGACCGCAAGAAACCTGTCGGGCGCCGGTGCCAGGATAAGGTCCCTTTTCTATGCCGACGACCTTGCCGGACAATTCACATTTCGCACCTTGTCTGAGATGCTTATCTATGCGGCCAACCGCATCCCGGAGATAGCAGAGGATATCCCCAGTATCGACAATGCCATGAAATGGGGATTTGCGTGGAAGATGGGGCCTTTTGAGAGCTGGGATGCCATCGGGCTAAAGGAGTCGATTTCCAGAATGAAGGATGTGGGTTACCAGATACCGGGCTGGATAGAGGATATGCTCCGGGCCGGCCATGCATCCTTTTACAGGAAAGAGGCGGGCTCAACCTGGTACTATGATCCCCTGTCGGGAGATTACAAGGTCGTGCCTGAAAGGCCTGGCGTCATTTTCCTGCCATCCCTCAAGGACAGGGAGAAGAAGGTGGCCGGCAACAAAGGGGCAAGCCTCATTGATATCGGCGATGGCGTGGCCTGCCTCGAGTTTCATACCAAGATGAACGCCCTCGGGGATGATGTCATCAATATGGTGGTGAAATCCGTGGACATCGTGACCAGGGAGTTCGAGGGCCTGGTGATCGCAAATCATGGTGAGAATTTCTCGGTTGGTGCAAACCTGCCGTTGATCCTGTTTACGGCTCAGGAAGAGGAGTGGGATGAGCTTGACTGGATGGTGAAGGTCTTTCAGGATTCCTTTGTGAAACTCAAATACATGGAAAAACCTGTGGTGGCAGCACCTGCCGGCATGGCCCTGGGGGGCGGATGCGAAATTTGCCTGGCCGCGGACAGGGTCCGGTACGGGGCCGAGACATACATGGGTCTTGTAGAGGTAGGGGTGGGCCTGATCCCGGCCGGCGGGGGCACAAAAGAGATGCTCCTCCGAAATACGGAGTACCTCTTTGAGGTACAGCCAGGGGGAGTGTATCCAAGGCAGATAGAGCTGATGCCCTTTGTTGCGAGGGCCTTTGAGACCATTGCCCTGGCCAAGGTGTCCACTTCAGGCCCTGAGGCGGTCAAACTGGGGTATCTCAGGGCCACTGACGGGATGACCATCAACCGGGATTACCTCATTAATGACGCCAAGAAGACCGTTCTGGCCATGAACATGGAAGGGTACAGGCCTCCGAGGCCTCAAAAGGATATACGGATGGCGGGCAGGGACGCGTTTGCCGTGCTTAAACTAGCTGTTTGGACACTCCACGAGCAGGGATACGCCACGGATCACGATGTGACCGTGGCAGAAAAGCTGGGATACGTCCTGTGCGGCGGCGACGTTTTCCCGGACACACGGGTCAGCGAGCAGTACCTTCTTGATCTGGAAAGGGAGGCCTTCCTAAGCCTGTGCGGGCACCCAAAGACCCAGGAAAGAATTCAGCACATGCTGAAGACAGGGAAGCCCTTGAGAAACTGAGCCGACTCGCAGCAGTATGAGGAGGAGTAAGTAAAGAGGGGCAACCATACGTACATTATCGCGACCAGGAGATAGCTCCCACAGTCAGTTTCAGCATAGAGGGTCGGGATTCAAGGTTTAAAGTTCAAAGTTCGGGGTTAGCGGCACGTATGTGATTCCGGACGAATCCACCCAAGGCGGATGAGATTTGGAAACCAGGGAAAGCCCCTGGAGCATGGTATCCTTCTGCTTGCCCCGGGGTCGAGCCGGGGGGAATGAGGAAGGCCGGGCAGGCTCGGGGTGAGGAGACCATGTTTGCGCGGGTTGCCCCCCTGAATAATAGGCGTGTAAGGGGGAAACCGTCCCTGGCTGGTAAGTACCGCCCCCGAGGTGAGTTACTGGAGGTAAGAATCATGAGAGAAGCAGTTATTGTGGCTGCCTGCAGGACCGCAGTTGGAAAGGCCCCAAAGGGGAGCTTGAAAAACACTCGACCCGAGGAAATGGGTACCTCGGTCTTGAGAGAGCTCGTGAAGCGGGCGGGGGATCTCGATCCTGAGTTGATAGATGACGTGATCATAGGGTGTACGTTTCCGGAACATACCCAGGGGCTCAACCTGGGCAGGGTGCTTGTGATGTCATTGGGCTGGCCGGATAGGATCCCGGGCATGACGGTCAACAGGTTTTGCTCTTCAGGGCTTCAGGCCATTGCAATAGGTGCTGAGAAGATCATGTGCGGTTTCTCTGACGTGATCCTTGCCGGGGGTGTGGAAAGCATGAGCCAGATCCCCATGGGAGGCAATATGCTATACCCCAACCCTGCACTCGTGGACAGGAGGCCGGGCGCCTTTACCGGTATGGGCCTGACTGCGGAAAACGTGGCTGAAAGGTTCGGAATAACCAGGGAGGAACAGGATGAGTTTGCCGCAAGGAGCCAGCAAAGGGCGGAGGCAGCCCTTGAGGCAGGGCGTTTCAGGGAACAGGTTGTCCCTTTAAAGGTGCGAAAACAGGTAGTGTTGCCTAATGGCCGCTTTGATCACCAAGAGGTGGTTTTTGACAGGGATGAGGGGGTACGGCCCGGGACAAGCAAGGAAATTCTCTCAAAACTCAAGCCTGTCTTCAAGAAGAATGGAACGGTCACTGCCGGCAATTCTTCCCAGACGAGTGACGGAGCGGCCGGTGTGGTTCTAATGTCCAGGGAAAGGGCAAGAGAGCTGGGATTGAGGCCCTTGGCCTCGTTCAGGTACCACGTGGTGGAGGGCTGTGCACCGGAATATATGGGGGTCGGTCCGGCAGTTGCAATCCCCAAGGTCCTGAGGCTTGCGGGCATGAGTCTGGACCAGATCCAGCTCATAGAGTTGAACGAGGCCTTTGCTGCCCAGGCCATATACTGCATAAGGGAGCTGGGCATCAATGAAGATATTACCAATGTAAACGGGGGGGCCATTGCACTGGGGCACCCCCTGGGGTGCACTGGCGCCAAATTGACCACCCAGCTCATCTATGAAATGGAGCAGAGGGACCTCAGGTGGGGAATGGTGTCCATGTGCATTGGTTTCGGCATGGGCGCTGCGGCCATCTTTGAACGGGAAGCATAACCCCTTGAAAGGAGAAACGAGATGACAGAGATGAAACTATTCAAGGGTGGGGAATTCTTGATCGTAGACGCCCTGCCGGAAGAGGTGATTACGCCGGAGGAGTTTACCCAGGATCAGCGGCTGATAGCCAAATCAGCCGAGGAATTCGGCCTAAAGGAACTGGAACCCAGGAGAGAGGAGCTTGAGGAGTTGAATCCGGACCTTGTCAGGGAACTCCTGAAGAAGGCAGGGGATCTGGGCTTCCTGGGTGCGGATGTCCCGGAGATCTACGGCGGTTCCGAGCTGGACAAGGTCAGCTCCGCCCTCATTACCGAGTACATCAGCCAGGGTGTATCCGGATTCTTTGTAGCCTATGGCGTGCAAACAGGGATAGGTAGCCTTCCGATCGTGTTCTTCGGAACACCAGAGCAGAAGAAGAAGTATCTT
>JAFDIC010000181.1 GCA_019308525.1 Deltaproteobacteria bacterium | reverse complement strand
CAGATCGAGGAAGGGAAATACAGCGCCATGGACACGGAGGAGGAGTTCGAGAAGTTCCTGGAGTCCATGGTTTTTTCCGTGGTCGATGCCGTAGATGCCACCAGCGGAAACTGAATCTGTGCACAAAAGAAGAGCAACCGGTCCCCGCGTTGTAACACCTGGAAGGCCGAGATCCTTCTGCTTGCTTGCGCTACCAATTATGTGGTCAGATGAAGGGCTTTCTGGAGCTAAAGGCGTCTTTCAGCCTCTGCCAGCTCTTCAAGGCCTGTCGGGTCCAGAATCTCGATACGGCGCCCGTCCGTCTTTATCAAGCCCTGCTGGGCCATCTTTCCCAGTATCCTCGAGAGGGTTTCAGGTATGGTGCCGAGCAGGCTCGCCAGTTGGCTCTTGGTGATGTTGAGGTCCAATGTATCTGATCCCTTTTCGTGGCTTAGAAACAACAGGTATGCGGCCAGACGCCCTGGTACCTCTTTGAGGGAGAGGTCGTCGATGAGGTTGGCGAACCTGCGCAGCCGCCTGGAAAGGATGGCGAGCATGTTCAGGGCGATGGAAGGATTCCTGGCGATGAGTTCGGAGAAAGAATCCCTCGGGAAGAAGAATATTCTGCTTTCTTCCATGGCCTCGGCATTTGCCGGGAACTTCTCTCCCGCAAACACGGCGACTTCTCCGAAAGGCTCCCCCCTCTCAAAGATATGAAGGATCTGCTCCTTGCCATCCGGGGATAGTTTGAATATCTTCACGCGACCGGATATCACCACGTAGAATCCATTACCCTCGTCACCCTCTGAAAAAATAACCTGACCCTTATGAAAGGTACTGTCAACCACGATACCGGTCAGGTCTTCGATTTGATCCCTGGGAAGCCCGTGAAAGAGCGGGGTACTTGCTATATGATTGGTGATGTCCATACAGACCTACCCTTTTGTAAAGTATTCTTGATGCTTCCGCGAAAACCCCTTCTGCTGCGTTGTGCTGCATCTTTAGTCACTGCGGTGTAGTTCTATGTACGCCTCATTCCTAAAGATTTGCGCGCCTTGCACCTGCCTGCGGCAGGCAGGTCTGGAGCTTTTCCGAAGGCCTCAATCTCTCAAGGTTTTCACGAGTTATTCCTTTTTGGTATCAGAAGCGGCTTTTTGGGTTCAAGGTCCAAGCACGGCCAAGATATCCTTCCATGGCCAAGCGGCGGACTCGGAGAGATTGCACGCACTTCATGGGTCTAAGGAACGACCCCGAACCTAATGTGGAAGAGATAATAGGACTGAGGCGTGTTTGTGTCAACCAATTTGCCCTTTATATTGCGACTCCAATAATGTATAAATCTGGAGTCGATGACGGGGGGCGGAGGGATGCCGTTTGGATCTGAGCCCAAGCGCTGAATGAGGAATCGAGCATATGGCGGAGAAGGTGGAAAAGGAGTGTTACGGGATCCTTGAGAGGGTCTTCCCCATGGGCAAGGAGGGCTTGAGGGAGGTGAGGGAGGAGTGTTTTGAGTGTCCTCACAAGACGCCTTGCCTAAGGGCGGCCCTCGAGACAAAAGAAGGCCTGGAGATGAGGAGCCAAAGGCTTGAAGGCATGAAAGAAGGGGGTGTCCTGGGAGCCTTGAGAAGATGGTCCAGGAAAAAGGAACTTGCGAGGCTGATAAAAGAGAGAGAAGATGAGTGATGGTCCTCATAGTTTGCCCCAACTGTAATTTTTCCAAGGAGATCCAGAGGGAAAAGATCCCTCCGGGCGTGAGATTTGCGACCTGCCCCAGATGCAAGAGGCGGTTCGAGTTGGTTTTCGGACAAGGATTTGCCGAAGAGGGGGACATGGGGGCGGGGAAAGGCGGTGATGCTGAATCATTGACCGGGAAGCTACCCCCCTGGGAAAACCGGCTGGAGCTGGGTATTTGGCAGGGGATATACAAGACCTTCAAGGAAGTGCTCTTGTCTCCCGAGACGTTCTTCAAGAAGATGAATTGCGAGACGGGGATCAAGGAGCCCCTGGCCTTCGGACTTCTCCTGGGATCCATCGGTTCCATGTTGAGTTTTTTCTGGCAATTCCTGACGGGGTGGAGAGGGATCGCATCCATGGCGCAGGGCGTGTTGGGGCAGATCGGCCTGGGCCTTATCTTTTTGGTTGTCATGATTCTTATACCCCTTTTTGTGCTGGTGACCATGTTCCTTGCGAGTGCTGGTATGCATCTTTGTCTGATGATCCTGAAGGCGGGGAACAAGGGGTTCGAAGGCACCTTCAGGGTGGTGGCCTACTCCCAGGCGGCTCAGGTCCTGGGGTTTTTCCCCTTTGTGGGAGGAGTGATAGGAGGGTTTTGGCAGTTCATAGTCCAGATAATAGGTCTGAGGGAAATACACGGGACGTCATACTTGAGGGTCTTTATGGCCCTTTTCCTGGGTTTGGTCCTGATAATCCTGATGGTCGTCGCCATGGTGATCCCTTTTGTCCTCCTGGTATGATTTGGTAAAGATTTCAAGATTTGAATGCAGGTTGAGAATTGGAGACAGGAATAGACTACCAAAGGGTATTGAATCCAGCCCAACTGGAAGCGGTAATGACGCTGGAAGGCCCCGTACTTGTCATAGCAGGGGCCGGAAGCGGCAAGACGAGGACCCTGGTCTACAGGGTGGCACGGCTTGTTGAAACGGGAATACTGCCGGAAAGCATCCTGCTGTTGACCTTTACCAGGAAGGCGGCCGCCGAGATGCTGGAGCGGGCTGCGGGGTTGGCTGATGAGAGGTGCAGACGGGTATCGGGAGGCACGTTTCATTCCTTGGCTTACAGGGTGTTAAGGTCCAATGCGTCTCTCCTGGGATTCCAAGATTCCTTTACCATCCTTGACAGGTCGGACATGGAGGAGGTTATCCATTCCCTTGTCAGGGAGATGCAGATAGAGAGGCGGTCGATTCGTTTCCCCAAGCGTTCCACACTTGCCAACATCCTGAGTAAATCGGCGAATCTTCAAGTAGGCATCCAAGACATCCTGAGGCTGGAGTACGCCCAGTTTCTCGAGTACGACCGAGAGATTGAAAGGCTGGCATCCTTTTACAAGGGGTACAAAAAGGAAAACCAGTTGATGGATTACGATGATCTCTTGATATTCTTCAGGGAGTTGTTGGCAGGAAACAAGGATGTCAGGGATAGACTCGGCGAGCAATATCGCTATATCATGGTGGACGAGTACCAGGACACCAATACTATCCAGGCCGACATAATAAGGTGGATGGCGGAAAAGCATCATAATGTCATGGTGGTCGGAGATGACTCCCAGTCTATCTATTCCTTTCGCGGGGCGAACTACAGGAACATGTTTGACTTTCCGAAGATCTTTCCCGAGGTCAAGACAATCAAGCTGGAAGAGAACTACCGATCGACTCAGCCCATCCTCTCTCTCACGAATGCCCTCATGCAGCAAGCGGTAGAAAGCTACACCAAGTGCCTGTTCACCAGGAGGCAGGACGGGGAGAGGCCTCGTGTTATCGACACTGGAACGGAACCAGAGCAGGCCCTTTTCGTGTGCCAATCCATAAAGGAACTGATGCTGAGAGGTCAATCCATAAGGGAAATCGCAGTGCTATTCAGGGCGGCCTATCATTCCTTTGAGCTGGAGATGGAACTCAACAGACAGGGGGTGCCCTACGTCAAGTATGGTGGCTTCAAGTTCCTGGAATCCGCCCATATCAAGGACCTCCTTTCCCATCTCAGGGTGCTGGTTAACAGAGACGATGCAATAAGCTGGGGCCGGGTCCTCAGGCTCATCAAGAACATAGGCAGGAGCAAGAGCCAGTCCATAATAAACTGGGTAAAGGAGGAAAGGTGCCACCCATGGCAGGTAGACCAATGGGCGGGCCTGAGAAGGGGCGAAGAAGGGCTTCGAAAGTTGGCGGAACTCTTCGGGGGCCTTTCAGAGAAGGGGATGAAGCCGGAGGCGGCAGTCAAGCTTGTTCTGGATTACTATGAGCCTATCTTGATGGAAAGATATGATGATTTCCCGAGGCGGTACAGGGAGCTGGAACAGTTGATATCGATGGCCGGGAGGTACAGGGGGATAAGATCCTTCCTGGATGACCTGATCATGGAACCCCCAAACAGCCCTGCCGAGTTGATCGGCTATCCCAAGAGAGAGTCTTTGACGCTTTCCACGGTCCACTCCGCAAAGGGTCTTGAGTGGACGACCGTATTCATAATATGGGTGATGGATGGTTTTTTCCCCCCGGCAAGGGCGAAAAAGAACTTGGAAATGTACGAAGAGGAAAGGCGCCTCCTGTACGTGGCTGCCACGCGGGCAAAGGATCAGCTACTCATCTGCTACCCCGGCCTGGAGGCAGGTCGGAGTTGGTCAGCTTCATACCACGACAGTTCAATAAGCTTCCTGGACGGGTCCCCTTGCTCCTTTGTCCAGGGTCTTCCAGACCAGGTGGTCGAGTATTGCTCTTACAGGGGGGGGAAAAGGCGGGATACGGAAAATCGAAGTCACGAGAAACAGAAAAGTCCTCCCCAGAGGGAGGCAGTGGGTCATGAAGGGCTGCGCCCCGGGGACAAGGTCCGTCATCCGGCCTTTGGCCAGGGGGTTGTATCGAAATTCCTGGACAGGGAGAAGGTGGAAGTCCTGTTCAGGAACGCGGGAAGAAAGCTGCTCCACCTGGGATACACGACCCTGGAGAAAGTCTAAGAAGCCCGGGCCCTTTGGCGTCACGAGCATGAATACCTCCGCAGCATAGGAAAATCCTTCTGGTTCCAAAGACCTATCGCGGGCTTTGAAAGAGAATTCAGTGACTGGGAAGATGACATACGGGGAGGCCATCAAATACCTCTTCGGACTCCAGAAATACGGGATAAAGTTCGGACTCAACAAGACGGTCAACCTGCTCAAGGCCTTCGGGGACCCTCACGAGGTGGGGAAATACATACACGTCGCGGGAACCAATGGTAAAGGCTCGGTCGGTGCCATGATTGAATCCATCCTCACCCAGGCGGGTTTGAAGGTCGGATTTTATTCATCGCCTCACCTTGTTCGGTTCACGGAGAGGTTCCGGGTGAACGGGAGGGAGATATCAAGGGATGAGGTCGCAAACCTCACCGGTGAATTCCTGGCTGTAATAGACCCGAAGGAGCCTCCTACCTTTTTCGAGGTAACCACAGCCATGGCCCTGGCATACTTTGCAAGGAAGAGGACCGACATTTCCATAATGGAGGTGGGGATGGGGGGGCGGCTGGACGCTACGAACGTTATCAGGCCTCTTGTATCCGTCATAACCAATATTTCGCGGGATCACGAGTTTTTCCTGGGCTCCCGCGTCCTGGATATAGCCGGTGAGAAGGCCGGCATTATCAAAGAGGGCATAGAATTGGTGACAGGAGCGTCCCAGCCACAGGTCATCGAGCTTTTCCAGGGGATATGCAGAGAACGGAAGGCCCCCCTGATAAGGATCGGCAGGGATGTCCGCTTTCGATCAAAGGGGCGGAAATTCCATTACTACGGCCTTGGCAGGAGGATCAATTCCCTGGAGGTCGGATTAGAAGGGAGATTCCAGCATAGAAATGCGGCAATTGCCTTGGCGGCAATAGAAGTGCTTGAAAGAAAAGGGTTTTCAGTCACTTCCCAGGAAATCAGAAGAGGACTCGAAGGGGTGAGCTGGCCCGGGAGGGTCCATGTGGTCGGGAGACGGCCATTAGTGGTCCTGGACGGGGCGCACAATCCCAGGGCCATAGGGGAAATGCTCGGGGCAATAAAAAGCGGATTCAATTATGAACGTCTCATCTTGGTGCTGGGTGTTATGGAGGACAAGGACATAAAGGGTATTGTCCGAAGAATAGTCCCCCAATCGGATTACGTAATATACACCAGGCCTGAATATTTCAGGGCTGCGAAGCCGGAAGGACTCATGGAAGCCGCTTCACTCCTGGGACGGGCCGGTGAGGTGGTTCCGAAAATAGGCCAGGCTATTGAAAGGGCCAAGCGGCTGGCAGGCACACAAGACTTAGTCCTGATCACTGGATCCCTGTTTACGGTGGGAGAAGCAATGAAGCACTTCTTCCCCAAAACAGCAGAGACGGACGAGTCGTAGGGAAATGAGAGACAGATGCATATGCCCCTGGAAAAATCAAGACTTGTCCTGATCCTGGGCATATTTTTCTTGGTCCTTCAAGACGTTGGACATCTTTTTGCCTTTGATGAACAACTGAGCGAAAGATTTCTCGGAAACCAGGAAATGCCCTGGGAGATCGTTGCCGACAGAATAAGTTATTCCCAGGAGGAAGGCCTGATAATAGCGGAAGGCGGCGTAGAGATATCCAGGTACAATGAAGCCAAGGGCACGGTGGAGGTCTCGGGAGGTTTTCGCCTGGAAGTGGGTCAGGATGTCCTGAGCGGAGAGAGGGGGGTTTTCGACCTCAACCGAAGGACGGGAAAAGTGATGGAGGGGCGGCTCTTTCTCCAGGAAAACAATTTCTATCTCAGGGGCGCCTCCATAGAGAAGATCGGTCCGAACACTTATGTAATCAAGGATTTTCGGATGACAACCTGTGAGGGCGAGGCGCCGGACTGGAGCGTAACCGGAAAGGAGGTAGAGGTCACCGTAGAGGGCTACGGCAAGGTGAGGGATGCCACTCTGAGGGTCCGCAACTACCCCGTATTCTACCTCCCCTACGGGATATTCCCTGCAAAGACAAGGAGGCAGACAGGCCTCGTGCCCCCAAGGGGAGGGTATTCCAAACTAAACGGCATAGACGTCGAAGTTCCCTTCTTCTGGGCCATATCGGATCAGAGCGATGCGACCTTTTACGAACGCTACATGAGCGAAAGGGGGTTCATGCAGGGTATTGAATATCGCTATGTGGCGGAGAAGGATTCAAAGGGGACTTTAATGTTTGACATAATGAAGGACAAGATCAAGACGAAGGACCTGACTGACCCTGACCAGATTGACGTGAGTCCTTTTCCAAGGACCAATGATACAAGGTACTGGTTGATAGGTAAGGCGGACCAATCAATACCTCTCGGTATTGATGCCAGAGCGGACATGGATCTTGTCAGTGACCAGGACTACCTGAGGGAGTTTGCCGGTGGGCTTTACGGGTTTGAGGTGAGGCTGGACCTGGAGAAAGACTATTGAAGGGATATGGATGACTACAGGTCTCCTACCAGGAGGTCCGCCTTGAGGCTCGGCAGGGACGGCGATGACTACGGCCTTCAGTTCGGGTCGGAATATTTCCTGCGTCCCGAGCAGCCGCCTGAGGATGACACCCCCCAACCCCTGGGAATGCTCGCTTTCTCCCTTCTGCCCAGGCGCGTACCAGGCTTGCCCGTTTTCTTGAAATTTGACGCGGACTACGAATACGTCTGGCGTGATTACGGGCAAAAGGGCCACGGTCTTTTCTTTGCTCCGGAGCTATCTTACCCCATATGGTTCGGGAGATTCCTGAAACTACGTCCCGCGATAAGCTATTCCAGGAATACCCAATGGGTGGACGGGAGTTCGCAGGGGGCAAATCATCTATCCAAAGGCGCCTATCGCCTGGGAGCCGATTTCTCGAGCGTACTTGAGAGGATCTTCACGGTTAACAAGGGGAGTGTTGTAGAACTAAAACACAAGTTAGTTCCATCCCTTACCTACGACTACACCGTACCGACAGACGAAGACGAGTCCTCCGCCTGGTTTGAGCCCCTGGACGTGGAAAGGAAAGCGAACTTGATCAGCCTCTCAATAGACAACTTTCTTGACGCCCGGGAGGAGGGCAAACAAGGCAAGAGTACTTACAGGCAATGGGCCAGGTTCCTCCTATCCCAGACCTATGACGTCAATGAAGAGAGACAAGACGACCCCTCAGAAGAAAAAAGGCCATTCCAGCCGCTTGAGGCCGCCTTGACTTTGACCCCTCACCGGGACCTGGACTTGAAGGCAAAGACCCGCTGGGACCACTATGAAGACAAAATCACCTTCGTAGACCTATCAATGATCTTGCGGGCCAAGCTGCTGGGAGAGGGGAAAGACTATCTTTCCCTGGAGTATCAATATGAAAGGGATATTGCCAGAAGCATAGACTTTACCCTGGGCCTTCATCTTGTGCGCGGGTTTTCCATGGGTACCAGCATCAAGAGGGACCTGAAAAAAGGCACGACGGTCGAAAGCCGTCTGTGGTTGGACTACCAGTCCCAGTGCTGGGGAGTGAGGTTATCCATGGAGGTCCAGGAGATTAGTACGATTTCCATTAGTATCAGGCTAGTGGGCCTGGGCATCTAGATTTTGCTGCTTCCGCCAAAACCACATCTGCTGTGTTGCGCTACATCTTTAGTCACTGCGGCGTACCACCATGTACGCCTCATTCCTAAAGATTTGCGCGCCTTGCATCTGCGGCCTTTCCGAAACCATCAACACGGATTCTTGGGACCTCGTCAATCTTCGAACCCCTCGCCTTCTTGGACGATGTCAGTCCCGGTACCACAGAGCCTGTTGGAAATTACAGATGCTTGATGAGCAGGACGGCCAGACCCAGGGCCCAGCAGTAGGGCGCGAAGTAGTAAAGCCTGCCCTTCTTGACGATGCGGAGCAATAGCTTGAGGGCCAGGAGCCCGGTCAGGGTTGAAGTAAGGAATCCGCTCAATAGCACTGAAACAGGCACATTACCGGGCCCGCCGACCTTGATCTGTAGTCCGAGTGCGCCGATGACCGCAGGTATGGCGAGTAGAAAGGAAAAACGTGCTGCCAGTTCCCGGTCCATTTTGAGCAGCAAACCGCACACTATGGTCGTGCCCGAGCGGGATATTCCCGGGACAAGCGCCAATCCCTGAGCCAATCCTACCAGGAGGGAACCTGGCAACCCAACACCGGTTCTTTGCCCGTAGCCCGGAGGTATCAGTCTTGAGGTCCCGATAGCCAGCCCGGTGAATATCAAGGCTGCGCCTACAACGGTCGTGGAGCCGAAGAGGGTTTCTATGGGTCCTTTGAAGGAAAGGCCGACCAGGGCAGTGGGTATGCTGCCGATGACCACCCACAGAGCAAGAGTTGCGCTGGGATACCTGCTGATTTCGGCAGGGTGTATGTTGCCAGTGACCATGACCCTGGAGAAACTCCAGGTCTCGGAAAACATGCCGCGTATGTCAGACCTGAAAAACACGAGGATCGAAACAAGGGTCCCGAAATGAAGTGCGGTATCAAGGAGCAGGGCAGGTCCCTTGAAGCCAAGCAGCTCCTGGAAGAGCACCAGGTGACCGGAGCTGCTTATGGGTAAGAACTCCGTCAGCCCCTGGATGATGCCCAGGAGAATACCTTCAGCTACCGACATACCAGCTTAGACACCCCTTTCCTTGGAATCAGGGGCCCAGGGGAATATCTTACCGGGATTCAGGATTTCATTGGGATCGAAGGCCCTTTTGAGGCGATACATCAGCTCAACGGCGGCAGGTGGAAGCTCCATGGGAAGGTACGGCGCCTTGGTGATACCGATCCCATGTTCCCCGGAAATTGTTCCACCCATGGCAAGGGCCTTCCTGAATACCTCCTTTACCACCTCCTCCACTATCCCTGCTTCATGAGGCAGCTTGCCGTCGTACATGATATTTACGTGGATATTACCGTCGCCGGCATGGCCAAAGGCAGGTATGGGAATCTTGTACTTTTTACCCAGGTTATCAAGAAAAAACACAAAGTCCGCCATGCGGCTTCGGGGGACGACGATATCTTCGCTTACCTTGTCGGGCCTTAGTTTAAAGAGGGACTCGGAGACGTATCTCCTCACATCCCAGAGCTTTTCGGTTCCCTCCTCCCCCTGCGCGGATTCAACCCCTGTTGCCCCCGCATCAAGTGAGAGTTTCCTTATCCTCTCCAGCGCTGTCTCTATCTGTAGCGGCTCCCCGTCCACCTCGACAAGGAGAAGTGCGTTGGTATCCGCGGGTATGGATATGCCGATTTCATCACGAACACAGTCTATACATAGTCTGTCCATGAATTCTATGGCGGCGGGGGTGATTCTGTTTGAAATAATATCTGAAACGGTTTCTACTGCCAGGGGGATGTCCTGGAAGAAGATCACCATGGTCCTTCTTGAAGTGGGCCTGGGAATGAGACGCAATATTATGGAGGTGATCACTGCCAGGGTGCCCTCGGAGCCGATGATAAGCCTGGTCAAGTCATAGCCCACGACCCCCTTGGCGGTCCTCACGCCTGTGTCAATGATCGAACCCAAGGGGAGAACGACCTTGAGGCCAAGCACGTAGTCCCTGGTGACACCGTATTTTACAGCTCGCATCCCACCGGCGCATTCAGCGACATTCCCCCCAATTGTGGAGATGTCAATACTGCCTGGGTCGGGAGGGTAGAACAGATCGTATTTTTCCACCTCCTTCTGAAGGCGGGAGGTAATTACGCCGGGTTCCACCAGGGCAATGAGGTTTTCCCGGTCTATATCGAGAATCCTATCGAAGCGGTCCATGGAAAGCACGAGACCGCCCTTCACGGACAGGGCGCCACCGCTCTTCCCGCTCCCCGCTCCCCTGGGGACAACGGGGAAGAAATGCTTGTTGGCCAAGACCAGGATCTGTGATATTTCTTCGCTTGATCCAGGGAAGGCGACTGCGTCGGGCATATAGGCCAGCTTCGTGGCATCGGTGGCGTACTCGGAGAGTCTTTCACCGTCCCTCACGAGGTATCGAGGCCCCAGGATCTCGCTGATCTTCTCCAGTGCCGGTTCGGGGATCATGGTTCCGCCCTGGGGCTGCCTTCCCCCTTTGAGCGGGGAGATCTATTGGGGTTTCCGGCTTCATGTGTGGGGTGCACGGGGATTCTACTCCTCATGGCATGCTGAAGGGTCATGATATCCATGTATTTGAGGTCCCCGCCCATGGGAACTCCGAAGGCAATCCTGCTTATCTTGGTGTCATGTCCGGATAGAAGGTTGACAAGATATGAAGCTGTTGCCTCACCTTCCGATGTGGGGTTGGTCGCGATGATGACTTCCTTTATGTTCTCCTCCTTGATCCTGCTGAGCAATTCGCCGATCTTGAGGTCTTCCGGGCCGATGCCGTCCAGGGGTGAGAGGACGCCTTGAAGCACATGATATCTCCCCTTGAAGATCCCGGCCTCTTCTAAGGCCAACTGGTCGCCAGGCCCTTCAACGACACAAAGGATACCGTTGGCCCTGTCTGGATCTCGGCAAATGGAACAGGGGTCCTTGTCGGTAAAGTTGAAACAGTGGGAACAGAAGGTTATCTTGTCTTTTACCTCCAGGAGGACCCTGGCAAGATCCTCCGCCAGTTCCTTCTTGCTTTTCAATATGTGTAGCGCTACGCGGGCAGCAGATTTTTGGCCGATGCCAGGCAGCTTGGTCAGTTGTTCAATGAGCCTTTCGAGGGGAGGCGGATAAATACCCATTATGACACCCCCTCAAAAGAGGCCCGGGATACCTGGCAGGTTGAGGCCTTGGGTGAGCTTCTTCATCTCCTCGTTGACCATGTTTTTCGCCTTGGCAAGACCGTCGTTTACTGCCGCCATGATAAGATCTTCCAGCATCTCCGTATCCCCTGGATCTACGACTTCAGGGTCAATGTTTATGGACACGAGTTCCTGCCTGCCATTTACCACAACCGTGACCATTCCACCCCCTGCGGAGGACTCCACGGTCTTATCTTCCAGTTCTTCCTGTAGCTTTGCCATCTTGGCCTGAAATTGTTGTGCCTGCTTCACTATGTTTCCCATGTTGGGTATGCCTTTCATGTGCTTTCCTCCCGTGTTTTTGCTTCCTTATCTATGTGCAACCCTTTTGGCCCTATTGTTTGTTTCTGCTGGGCTTTGTCTTGGTGGGGATCTCCGCAGTTATTTTACCCTGAAAGATCTCAAGCGCGTCACTCACATGCTGTGGAAGGGATTCTTGCTTCCGGGCTTCCTCCTCCTTTCTTGGAGCAGGGTCCGAAAAGGCACGAGTGCTCTTGTCTCCCGCACCTTCTTCCACCACCTTGATCTTGATATCTCGTCCAAAGAACTCCTTGCAATAGGCTGAAAGCTTGGAAAGCCTCTCAGCATCTTCAAAATAACTGGATGAAAAGGAATTCCTGCCCTTGGACATCTCCAGTACGCCTTCTGCCAGGCTCAGGAAACGCCATTCTTTCAAGACGTTGGCCATTGAAGTGCTCTTGGCGGAAAGAAAATCCAGGAAGTCTTCCCAGCCCTGCCCTTGCTCCTGTCCTGACAAAGAGGTCCGTAACTTTTCCTCTTTCACGCTCGGCCAACCTTTCTCAGGCTCTGAAGCCAGCCCCGGCCCGTAAGAACTCTCGGCGGTAGCCGATGACGTCAAGCGCGTCTCAAGGGCCTCAACCTTCTTGATGAGTTCGTCGAAGGAAAGATCCTCTCCAAGCCTGCATAGTTTTATCATGATGGCCTCAAGCACCAGCCTGGGCTGAAAGGTGAAACGGATGTCCTGCTCCCTGGCGATCAGATAATTCAATGATTGTTGCACCCGTTCCATCCCTGCCGCCTTGGCCTGGCGTCTTACCTCTTCCGCCTCGTTCTCGATCATGTCAAGCAGGCCTTCATCGGGGGCTATCAAGCTGACAAGCATGTTCCTGAATCGATCCATAAGGGCCCTGTAGAACTCCTTCAGGTCATAGCCGTAACTGTACACCCTATCGACTATCTCAAGGCACCTCTTGGGAGATCCTTCCACAATAGCCTTGGACGTGTCTGAGATGAGAGAGACATCTATGATTCCCAGGATATCAGTGATATCCTCGTCCCTTACCGCCGGCCCCGCGTAAGATATCACCTGGTCCAACAGGCTCTCTGCATCTCTCATGCTCCCATTTGCTTCCCGTGCAATTATTCCCAGGCCGGTTCGGCTGATATCAAGGGCTTCATTTGCAGCTATGCGCTCCAGGTGTTCAAGGATCTTTGCCGCAGGTATCCTCTTGAAATCGAACCTCTGGCATCTTGACAGGATGGTGACAGGTACCTTATGGGGTTCGGTTGTGGCAAAGATGAACTTGACGTGGGAAGGTGGCTCTTCCAGGGTCTTTAACAGGGCGTTAAAGGCGGGCAAGGTGAGCATATGCACTTCGTCAATGATGTATATCCTGTACCTGCCGGATGATGGCATATACTTGACGTTTTCCCTGAGGAGCCTTATCTCGTCTATGCCCCTGTTGGAAGCCCCGTCGATCTCCTGGACATCCACCGATGAACCATTTGTTATCTCAATACATGACTGGCACTGGTTACAGGGGGTGCCGGCTTCACCTTCCCTGCAGTTCATGGCCTTGGCCAATATGCGTGCCACTGAGGTTTTTCCCACGCCTCTTGTCCCGCTGAAGAGGTAGGCGTGGGCAAGCCTGCCCGTCTTGATGGCGTTCTTGAGTGTTCGAGTTATATGCTCCTGCCCAATGACATCGTCGAATACCTGGGGACGCCATTTTCTTGCGAGGACTTCGTAAGCCATATTCAACCTTTACAACCTGTCTCTAGAATCTTAGGTGAGCGAAGAAAACTTCTCCCCAAGAGGGTTTGAAACAAAAATTGCCAGCGATATCAGATGGTTTTATGTTTCCACGTGTCCCTGTGAAAAGAATGGCGGAGAGAGAGGGATTCGAACCCTCGGTACCACTTTTCAGTAGTACACGCGATTTCCAGTCGCGCTCCTTCGGCCAGCTCGGACATCTCTCCGCGTTGCCGTAAACAGGGGAACCTATTCTTCCCGGCTATTATACAATGTTCTGGCTATCCAAATAAGGGCACCAGGATCAGACGGGGCCACTCCATTCACGATCTATAGGGGGCACACCTCTGATTTTCCAGGTTATGGCCCCTATTTCTGCGCCCGACCCAGATTTCTTTCCGCTTCTCTTCGCTCTGTACCTCCCAGAGGAGCAAGCCTGGATTTGAGCAGAATTGGATGCTCCTCAAAGGCATCAATCCCCTCGCCTGGAGGGAAGGCGCCTGCGTCGCCCAATATCTTGGCGGAGAGGGTG
>JAFDIC010000180.1 GCA_019308525.1 Deltaproteobacteria bacterium | reverse complement strand
ATAAGTAATCAAATGGCCATGGTAATTGAACAGGCCAACCTCAACGAAAAGATTCGTCGTGAAACAGAGGTCAGAAACCGGCTCGAACGATTTCATTCCCCTGAAGTAGTTGATCTCATAATCAACAGCGGGGCTGAGAGCGAAGAAACCCTGCTGGCGCCCAGGGAGAAGAAGGCAACCATATTGTTCACGGACATAGTCAACTTCACTCCCATTGCCGAGAGGTTTTCTCCTGCCGAGGTAAGTTCCCTCCTGAATAAACACTTCACCGAGATGACTGACATCATCTTCAGACACAATGGCACCTTGGACAAGTACATCGGCGATGCTATCATGGCTGTCTTCGGCGCCCCGATCGAGAGGAAAGACGATGCAGAGAGGGCGGTGATGGCCGCCCTGGAGATGAGGAGGGCGCTGTTTCAGATGATGGAAGGCCTTGAGGAGGACAAGAGATTCGACATGAGGCTCGGACTCAACTCGGGCCGGGTCATGGCAGGCAACCTGGGATCCCCAGAGAGAATGGATTATACTGTAATAGGAGACGTTGTCAATACTGCCGCCAGAATAGAGTCTATTGCCAGACCAAACCAGATTCTTATAGGTCACCCGACCTACGAACTTGTCAAGGGTAAATTCAAAATTCGAGAAGCGGGCAGGAGGTTCGTCAAGGGCAAAAAGGAGGCGATCCGCGTATACGAGGTGCTGGATTAAAGATCTGAGTCCAGAGGGTCCGCCTCTGGTTCTTCCTTGAAAGGCGCCATAGCCCGCAACAACCGACCACATAGAGAAGCCGGAACCCAGAACCCCGGGGGTCAGAAGAGTCCTGAACTCGCGTGCCGAGAACTTGAAGCTTTTTACGAAGCCATCAGAGGTCGAGCCATGAATCCGAGTAAAGCGTATGGCCGAGGATGACTCGGGCGGTCTTTACGTGGTCCTGCAATTCCTTGGACAGGGAATCCAGGTCCAGCTCCTCACCATCCATGACCTTGTGGATCACCTCCACGACATCGGGTCTTTCGCCCCGGGCAATTGATATCAACTTGTCGTCATAGGCATCCGCTATGCACGAGTACATCCCCTTGCGTTCAAGCATGACCATGTAGGTCTGGTTCAAGATCGGCCGCAAGTGGTCGGGCGCACCATTGGAAATGTTGGAAAGTCCGCACGTCGATTTGACCCCGGGAAACATGTCCTGGAGCATACCCTGGAACTCCAGCAGGCTCATCAACTGGGGCTGCTGGATGTTGACCGGTGTAACTATCCCGTCCACAAAGATGTCTTCGTTGGGTATCCCGGCCTCGTTGGCGGCGTATATCAATTCAGCAGCCAGGGCGCCCCTCTCGTTCTCATCCCTGGGCAGGCCCTCTGGCCCCCACATGAGGGCAATCATGTTGGCCTTGTACTTTACCGCCAGAGGGATCATTTTCTCATATCTCTCCGGCCTGCACATGATGGAGTTTATTATGGCCTTTCCCCTGTGGATCGCAAGCCCGGCCTCCATGGCCTCGATATTGGAGGTATCCAGACAGAGTGGCGGCGTATCGCCTATTTCTTCCTGAATGGTCTTCACTACCCACTCCATGAGTGCAGGGCCGTCCTTCCGCGCCGGGCCTAGATTGATGTCAATCCAATCCATACCCTTTTCCTTCTGCTTTCTGGCCTCCTCGGCAATAGGACCCGGGTCTCTCTCCTTCAGGGCCTTTCCAATGACCCTGTTGATGACATTCAGGTTTTCTCCGATCAATAGCATAGACGTTCTCCCCTCTTGTTATTTTACTGTTTCCTTCAGGAACTTGGGGATAAGGGACGCATCCCTTGGCCCAATGATGACCTCCCAACCCGGCAGTTCCTCTTCCATCTCTCCGCTTATTGATGCCGCATAACCAGGGATTATGATCTTCTTGTGGGCGATCCTTTCCTCTATGCCGCTCTTTTTCACAAAGGCCCCTACTATGTCTCCTGTAAATTTTCCCGCCGCCCAAGCCGTCATTACCGACAGTCCCTCCGTATCAACGATCAAAAGCCAGCTTGGAACCTTGCTGCTTTCAATCTCGCCGCTCACGATAAAATAGGTGAGGGAAAAGTTTGTGGTGACCAGGACAGGCGAATTTTCATCAGGGCCCCCAATGTCGTAGATCCCCTGCGTGACCGTCATAGGCCGCTGCGGGTCAGTAAATATGTTGAGTCTCTCCAGGAGCAGGGGGAAAAGGCTGTCACCCCTGAAATCCGAGAGGACCACAATTCCTCCATATTTGGCTATGAGCATTCCGGAGATCATGGTCTCTACATCCAGGTTGTTCGCCATCTCACAGGGAAAGGTTATGGTGGGAAAACCCAAGGAACGGTTCCCCGCCTTCAGGGGCGCCCGTCGAATAAGAACCTGATCCTGAAAGACCTGCTTCAGCTCCCTCGCGCCCGAGTCCAGAACCAGATCCTTGAGACCCATGCCCGTCACTTTGTCGCTCAGCGAAATAAGCTCTTCAATGTCTTTCCCCCTCACTGCAAGGGGAAGACCTGCCTCCTTTGCAAGGGCCCCCATGGAATCCACGTTCTCGCTTGTCGCCGCGTAAAGCAGTGGTCTCTTGAAGGAGCAGGCTTCCACCGCTTCCTTCATGGTATCCGGGTTATCCGTCATAAGTATAAGAGAAAACTCGCTTTCTGAAGCAATCTTCTTCGCTGCCGCCGCAAAGGCATCTCCATTGCCCTTTACGTCTTTCAGGGCCACCAGCTCCGGTCTCAGATTCAGGCCCACCCTCTCATATTGGAGTGCATTCCAGGTCTTTAACTTCACCTCCAGTTCTTCGAGGCCCACATCTGAACCCACAAGGGCAGCCAACCCCGTGGGGTTGTAAAAGGTCTTTTCGTGCCGGAACATGACCGTCTCTCCTCCTATCTTGAGGGCCCTTACCCCGGCACCTATGGTCACCTGCCTGATCGGCGGGGCCGAGGCCTCGGCCAAGGCCTCCCTTGCCTCGTCTGACACGTAAGGGCAGGAATCCAGCTCTGCCTTACCCGATGCCAGGTTCATTGCAAAGGCCAGGCAGGTGGGCACACCGCACTCTCCACAATTCGTCTTTGGCAGCAACTTAAAAATCTGAATACCTGTCAATCCCATGATGCTCTCCTAAACTTGATGCTTCCCCAAAAACCCATCTGCGGCGTTGCGCTGCATCTGGAGCTTTTCCGAAAGCATCACCGCTTTAAGGTTCTTACGAGTTAACTAAACTTCTCATACCGTTTCAATAAGGTTGTCAAGATCCAAAGAAACCTCCTGTGGCGCTCATCCCCCTTCTAAGGTTGAGCTCCCTTTCAACCCACTATCGGGTCCATCTTCAGGGCAGGATGATCTTTTTCTTGCAAGAATGAGAGAATTTCGTCTTCCGTGATGCCAACTGTCTCATCCGCGATTTTGTCGACAAGATCAGGCACGCCCAGCTCTTCTCCCCTCTTGAGCAAGCGATCCTTGATCTCCTCCTTCAAGGACTTGGGCATCCAGACCATGCGGAGGAGGCCCCCGTCACCCACAATGAATTTCCTTTGAGTTATGTTGTACTTGGAATGGCCGACGAACCCTGGGGATGATTGTCCACCACCTATCACTCCGGCCAGGGTGGTAAACTTCATCCCGCACGGGGTTTCTCCAGTGTAATCCCTGTGGACGGTCATTACCCCGTTGCATTTTGGCAGGACGGCCGCAATACACTCGCAGCAACCGCAGGTGGTCATTGGGTCATGCACCAGGCTGTAAAAGTTATAATGATCTATGGCCTGGCGGGATGCCTTGTACACAAATTCGTTTACCCCCTTCCACTGACCCAAGACGGAATCAATGCACTCGCCCTTTTCAACGGGTTGGTTTGGCCCCGTGGGGTTGATCTCATAGGAAGCCTTGCAGTCCATCCAGTTGTAGGCACCGCAGAGGCCGGTTCTCTCCGGGCTTATGACGCACACGTGACTCGGTGCAAAGGACTGGCACAGAGTACAGGAGTAATAGATTTCCACACTCTCGTCCGTCATCTTTTCGACCCGGTCGTCCCTTAGTTTGTATTCCTCCCTTGCCCTCTTGGTCAAACTGTCAACGTCTTCCTGGTTCGTGTACAAGGTTACTTTGACCTTGTCCAGGATGCTGCCGAAATCCTGGTGAAACTTCGCGTGAATAATCACGCCTATGTCCTTGAGGGAGAACCCCTTTTCTATGGCCTGGTTGCTCACCCTTATCCAGGCGATGTCCCTCTGCCCTATATGCATTATTCCCTGTGCGTAGTTGATCAGATGGTGGATCTGCCTCTCCAGGATGGGTTCAAAGTCCACCTGCATTTTTCGGCCTGCCACCTGGACGTATATTCCAAGGGGCAGCTTGTCTCCTTTCTTAACGTCCTTTACGTCCGGGCCGATCACTTCCACGTTGCCGTCTTCTATCTCGTTCATCTCCGCCATTTTGCAAAGTTCCGTGCACTGTGTCTTGCCCCCACCCATCTCCAGATAGAGGTCATCTTTCCTTACCCTCTCACCTTCGAAGGCTGGTCCGTAGGCCAGGGGTATGTCCACCTGGGTTACAGTGACTTTGAGCCCCCTCACCTCTATGGATCTTTGAACGATCTCGTCATGGGGCACGTTGGCGACCACATGCTCGTAGGTGCAGACGCCGGTGGGCAACACTTCCGGTATATCCGTGTCTGCAATAGTGGGGAAACCCCAGTTGATGGCTCCCGCCGCGTTGGCGGCCCATTCCGCATTGACTTCGCCCAGAGCGTTCACAAAGGCAAAGATTCTGTCTTTTTGATATTTTAGTTGCCTCTTGTAATCTCCAGGTTGGATGCCTCCAAATGCCATTCCCGCCCTGTTTGCGAACCCAAGGGCAAATACAGCCGCTGATATATCCGGGCCAAAGGGTACCAGCCTGGTATTCCACCCGATCTGCACTTTCGCCTCTATGAGCTGTTCGGCAAATGTGGTTCCGTATTGATTAGCGCACATGAAGACATATATGGTCTTGATCTGGTACTCCTCTGCAATCTTCTTTGCTGTCTCGGGGTCAGGCGCCGCACCGACCACCGCCGCGAACCCGGGCGCGGTGCCGTCGACAAATTCAACCCCCCTCTTTCTCATAATCTTGTCATCGGCCGCTCCGAGCCATATCTTCCCGTTTTCAACGTCGGGGTCTTCCACTTCCGGCTGGTAAAAGTCGGGGTCCTCGACATATCTTATGGCCTCCACTATCTCTTCGGCAAACAGGGCCGCCATACCCGCATCCAAAAGCGGTCCCAGATAGGGGAGGTGACAGTCCTTCTTGATGTGGGGTGGCAGGAGCTTGCGAGCAAACTCCAGGGGTTTTCTTGCAGAATCCAGGTCCGTTACCTTGATTCCCGTCAGCGAATAGATTATGGGCAAATAGTAGGCAGTATTGGGGAACTCCAGTTTCTGGCTCCCCCCGTAGGTCTCCAGTGCCCTCCTGTACTTACCTTCCGCCTTGGAAACGATGTTGTAGGCCCCTTGAATAGCCGCGAATGCTACTAACTTTGACATACCTTTCTTCCTCCCTTCCTAAGAGGCGTTTTCATTGATGTTTGTGCCTATGCCGCTTCAAGCTTCTGCCTGGCAGCCATATCCATAAGGACCCTTTCCCGGGCCTTGTCGATACCCAGCGCCTTTCTCTTTTTGTCAATGTGGGCTATCATCTTGCGGGCGTGCTCGATGGGATCCGGCTCCATGTCCCACATACCCCCGTAGATGCCTTCGAGGCTCCTGAAGAGGTAGTCTTCAAATACGGGGGCTCCGTTCACCGGCAGGTGAACGCCGAATACGGTGTATACTCCAGAGGCCACAAAATAGTGGCCTATGCTTATGGCCTTCTCGCTCATCCACTCCGGCGCAGAACCAGCAGCGGGCAGGTCGCTGATGTCGTTGCCCAGGCCCCCTGCCTTCACCACTTCCGTGGCTGCCATAAGGATCCTGCTATTGTCAACACAGGAACCCATGTGAAGCACCGGCGGGATACCAACTGTTTCGCACACCTCTGCCAGGCCCGCTCCGCAGAATACTTTGGCGGACTCCGGGGTTAGGAGCCCGGCCTTGGCGCAGGCAATAGCCGTACATCCGGTGGTGAGCACTACTACATCGTTCTTGATGAGCTCCTTGACCACCAGTATATGGCCATTATCGTGAGTGGTTCTGGCGTTATTGCATCCTACGACACCTCCAATTCCCCTGATTCGCCCGTTTATTATGTTGTCGTTCAGAGGGGTGTAGGACCCCCTGAAAGTGCCGCCCAGGTGGTAATTAATGGCTTCATAGCTGAAACCGGCCACGAGATCGGAGGACTTGTCCGGTATCATGACTTCCTTTTCCCTGTTCGGGAAGTTCTCTATGGCCGTCCTTACGATCCTCTTGGCATCTTCAAAGGCGGTATGCTCGTCGAACTCAATGTGGAGCGCATCTCCGGAGGCAATCTTGGCCCTGGGGTTGGTGGTAATAATCTTGGTGTGGAAACACTTGGCGACGTTTGCAACATTCTCCATTATGCACTGCACATCAACCACCATCGCGTCCACGGCACCGGTAACTATTGCCAGTTCCTGCTGGAGGTAATTGCCGGCCAGGGGTACGCCGTGTCTCATCAAGATCTCATTGGCTGTGCAACAGATCCCCCCAAGCTGAATTCCCTTGGCTCCCTTCTCTTTTGCCAAGTCTATCATTTCCGGAAGCTCGGCTGCCTGCACGATCATCTCGCTCAGCAGGGGCTCGTGGCCGTGAATGATGATGTTGACATGATCCTCCTTTAGCACCCCGAGGTTGGCGGAACTCTTCAAGGGGTAAGGGCACCCGAAGAGGACGTCCTGGAGGTCAGTGGCTATCATTGAGCCTCCCCACCCGTCGGCCAGGGCCGCCCTGGTACACTGCTCCACCATGTTTTCATAGTCCTGATCCACCCCCATATGGGTCCTGTGCATAATCTCTACAATCTCCCTGTCTATGCCCCTCGGGACCACACCCAGCTTTTTCCAAAGCTCATAGCGGGGGCCGGGAGCTCGCTTCACAGTACACACTTCGCCTTCCTGCTGCCCCCACTGCGCCAGGGCCCTCTCCCCCAGCTCGACGGCAATCTCATCTATGTCCCTGTCCAAGACCTCGCCGTTTTCCCCTTCAACTGTTGTCTCCACGCCATAGTCCGGCGCTATTTCGAGGAGCTTCTTCGTGTCCTTTATGCTGTAATCCTTTGTCTCTTTCCTTGCTGCTGCCAGAAAGGTCTCTGCCACGCCCCTGCCATGGTCGGAATGAGCGGCTGCACCGGCCGCCACCATCCTTGCAAAATTCCTTGAGGCGATAGTCTCTGCTGTCGCACCGCACAGGCCCTTACGCTTATCTTCTCCCTCTATCCCGCCTTTAGGAAGGGGCAACCTGCACGGGCCCTGCGCGCAGTTCTTGCAGCAGGTTCCCTGGATTCCTATGTTACAGGCCTTCATGCTCTGGGCCCGGTCAAAGATGGTCTCGACCTCCAGCTCCCTGGACCTCCTTATCATCATCTCCGTTGCGGGATCTACTGTCAGTTCCCTTGGCTCAGCAGCCTTCTTTGCTTTCTTTACAGGTACACCGCCTGCCTTCTTATCTTCTGGAGACATCGTGGGTTTCCTCCTCTTTTTTTTTGAGTGTGAAAAGCTCTATTGTTCACTCCGCCGGTGAATCCGGTCTAGGTTTCTTATGA
>JAFDIC010000633.1 GCA_019308525.1 Deltaproteobacteria bacterium | reverse complement strand
CTTCTGCAATAACTTGTGGATGGGTTTCGGATTCCCGGATATCGCGAACCCGCCGATTAACCTTGGCTTGCTCCTCTCGAAGATTTCGAAGGCGTTCTTCAAGTTCCGCCCGCTCTCGTTTGGCGCGATCCTCGCTCCACTCCTCATTCTTGCGGAGTATGCCGCTAACGCTGGCTTCCAGAGAGCGACGTTCCTCATGGCCACTGCCAAGAAGATTGATGCAGAGAGGGCGTAATTCTTCTGGCATCAACCTTTCAAGAACCTGTAGCGCTCGTGGCGTCTTAGCTGTAATGAGCGTCCGCTGTCCCGTAGCGAGCAAATGACAGATCAGATTCGCGATGGTGTGGGACTTTCCCGTGCCCGGTGGTCCTTGCACAAGAACACCGCTGGCTGACCGTAGCTTTTCCACAATACGGCGTTGCTCTTCGTTCGACGGCTTTGGAAAGAATATCTCTCCGGCGAATGCTCGACCGTGCTCTTCCAGGTCATCATCCGATTCGCGACCATCTTCTCTAATTTCGGAAAGATCCGCGAATTCGATAGGGATGTCATTACCCTTTTCAATCCGCTCCTTTATTCGCCTTAGGGCCTCTGTAAGACCCTTGGCAGAACGCTTTCGCAATATTAGCGCAGGGGCATACTCAACGACTGGTTTATCTGAAGCACGGATATCTCTCTTCTTCAGAGTCTCGTCATATTCGCCTTGAGAATTGATAGAATGTATCAAGGCTTGAAGCACGCCTTCGATACAGCCCTTATCCCAAGGGTCGTCTCCAGAACCAGCCAATGAATCCTTCGCGGCTTCCTCGGCGTGTATTGGTTGTTTTTCGACATCCAACATGTCTAACTCGGGCCTGAGCTTTGCGCCCTCCGGATGGGGACGGACGGTGAATTTCCCCAAGCGCGCCTCAAACTCAAGAACAGCATCAGCAACAATTAGATGTCGACGAACACGTTGGCCGGAAGGCGTCTTCCAAGTAAGTAGTCCCAGACCGAGAATGAGTTCATACTCCTCGCCAAGCCGAAGTTGTTCCTGGTGGATGGCAAAGAGCTTGGTATATACTTTGTGGACGCTCTCCCAAGCGTTATGATCTTCAACCCAGGGAAGCCATCGCTCTTCGAGATATCGATCCCATACCTTGTGTACTTCAGGAAAATCCTCCAAATGTTCAGTTACTGAAATGTATTCCGGTCGATCAGCTCCCTGTTTCCATTCAGGATTCTTGATCTCCTTGATTCTTTCAGGCAAAAGTTCCGGCAAATCATTCTTGTTTCTCAGAGACGATTTGTCGATCCAGCCTTCACACTGAGGCGGTATAGTTGACAATTCTGGTTCTCGTCGCGCCTGAACCTCAATCCAGATATCAGAACATGCCTGCGTGAAACAGCCCTTTTGCTGTGGAATATCAGAGAGCCAAAGAATTCCTTCGTAGTCGGTGAAATCTCGCACCAACTTGGTTCGTAATGAAGCAAGCTGTAGGAGATAATCGATTAGGCGAACGGCTTTCTCGTGCTGGCTTTGAGATGCCGAGGTGTTCATTCGTTTTCCCCAGACGGTTTTCTGCTTGTGGGCCGCTGGCTTTTCATCCACTGGTCGATTTCCTCATGCCTGAATCCGTGAACTTCTTTTCCCAGGCAGTGGCGGCCGAAGCGGAGCCTCCATTGCCTGGCGGACCTTACCAGGCGGCCGGCCATGATCATCAGTTCGTCGATCACCGTGCGGATGCGGCGGCGTCTGGCCGGGCGCCTGGAAGGGGCGGACACATGAAATGCCTGTCATCATCGCCACCGACCAGATGAAACTGGTCTTCTCACTGAAATTGTTCAAGATCGGGCCTCTTGATAAGGAATATCGTTTTTGAGACAGGGGTTTTGCAGTGGTGGGGTAGGTTTAGCATTTTTGGGTGAGTGGGGCAAGGCAGCCTTAAATACGCAGAGGAGGGCATCTGTTTCAGATCCGAGTAATCATTATAACTAACTGTATTTGCTCAATATAGGGTTGACAATCCCATCACATTCTGATACAATAGTGCCCAAAAACAGGGATGCGCAAAGGGAGTCCCCATCGGGGGGATTCCCTTTCGTGCTTTTTGGGGACAGCGAGGAGGGAGGTCACATGCAGCGCGAGCACTACGAGGGGTTCGAGAACGAGGAACGCTTCCATTTTATCCTGGCCCAAGCGATGTGCGACTGCCCTGTGATCAAGGCGCGGACAATCAAGCGGATCATCTTCCACGTGGCTCCGGATTTCCTGGAGGGGCTTTTCAAGACCAG
>JAFDIC010000179.1 GCA_019308525.1 Deltaproteobacteria bacterium | reverse complement strand
TTATGACTACCCGGACGATGGCGCGCTTTGGAATGCAATCTAGGGCTGTGCGAGATTCGATTTGCCAGGCGCTGGAGCAAGGGCATGGCCCACAGGAAATGAGAAGCATGCGCAACACCGTGGCGGCAAGGGCGGGTCATTCTTTTTCCACCGCTATGGATATGAGCCAAGATTCCAACAGTCAACATGATCGTCAGTCAGACATGGGTGGCATGGGCGGCTCCGGAGGTGGTGCTGGCGGCGGCATCGGCGGCGGTATGGGCGGCACCGGTGGTGGTACCGGCGGTGGCATGGGCGGCGGTCGTATGTAAAGCTCTCAAACAAAGCCCGGAGACGAGATTATCGTCGCTCCATGTACGATACAGTTATGGGGTTCACAAGGAGGCTATCACACATGGACAACCATAAGCGATATCCGGCGCTATTCCCCTGCCCCCAGGATCGATTGGCCCGCACTGTCTCCTATGCCCCCAGGCTCAGTGAATTTCAGGTTTGCCGCCTTTAGGGCGGGCCAATGGGGGAAGAAAAGTGAGAAGGGCTTGAGCAGATTTTCGCCAGGTTCCCCTATGGCTGATATCCGCATGGATAAAAAGTATCCAGATAGAGACAAGGAGTTCTTCGGAAAGATAGAATTGCTTCTGTTATCCTCAAATTCTCCTGTGCGGGCTACAGGTATGGATTTTGCTCAATCAGCGGATCCTCAATATTCTTGCCTGCTTTAAAATTCCCCTCTGGCATTGAACAGGTGCAGAAAATAGAGTCGCTCTTCCTTTAGGGCCTTGCTGGCTGGATACTTTTTATCCGCAGAGGAAAAGAGTTGGATACAAAGTATCCATCTGGTAGACGTTACGATGGCTACATCAGTTTCCCTTTCTAAAGAGATTCTCTGCTAGTCAATGCGTTTTGGTTTTATTCTTAGGCGGTTAGGCTTGACATGCTACAATGTGGCACTAATTTTGCTATAAAAGTAAGTGAAACAGAAAGGGGAGATGTGATGTTTTTGCCTCATTCGGACACGCGAGCGGGCCCTTGTTTGTCATAATGCAAGGGCTGGAACGAGAAATGAGTATTTAGGAGCCTTCGGGGTTCCCGAAAGGAGATGATTATGATGCCTATGGATCTCGTATGTGGCATGATCGTAGATGAAAAGTCCGCCCCGGCCAGGACTATGTTCGAGGGAAAGGACTACTATTTTTGTGCATCCTATTGCAGGGAAGCCTTTGATAGGGAGCCCGGGCGGTTTATCCAGGGGAAGAAGGAGTGGGGTGAAGCGGTTGACCCAGTATGCGGCATGAATCTCAAGATCCCGGATGCTGCGGCCATGAGTGTACACAGGGACCGATTCGTCTATTTTTGCAGCCCTGCGTGTAAAGAAACCTTTGATGCCTCTCCCGAGAGGTATTTGAAGCCGAGGCGGGAAGGAGAAGAGGAAATCAAGAGTGGTCACGTACAGTCCGGAAAAGAATTGAAGACTGTGGAGCTACCAGTTAGAGGTATGAGCTGTGCCAGTTGTGTGTCAAGGATTGAGAAAGGGCTCTCCAAGGTGAACGGCGTTGCGGATGCAAAGGTCAATTTTGCCACGGAGAGGGCGACGGTCAGCTTTGATCCATCCGCGGTAAGCGAGGGAGAGATCATTTCGACTGTCAAGGACCTGGGTTATGACACGGGTGTTGAAAAGGTCACCCTCTCAATCCACGGCATGTCCTGTGCCTCCTGTGTCAAGAAGGTGGAGAATGCACTAAACGGACTGGAAGGCGTGGTCCGCGCAAACGTCAATTTTGCCACGGAAAGGGCGACCATCCAGTATATCCCCGGCGCCGTATCGACCGGAGACTTCAAGAAGGCGGTCAGAGACGCAGGCTATGAAATCATTGAAACAGAAGCCGCCGGGAAGGAGGAAATGGTTGACAGGGAGAAGGCGGCAAGGGAGGCTGAATACAGGAAGCTGAAACGCAAACTCATTACAGGTGTTGTCCTGCTCATACCCATTTTTCTCCTGGCCTACTGGAAGACCATGGGATTGTCCAATTTCTTTGAGCTGGGGAGGAACGTGAATTTCTATCTTCAGCTCCTCTTTCAGACCCCCGTCCAGTTCTGGGTGGGATGGCAATTCTACACCGGGGCCTGGAAGACAGCCAGGCACAAGTCTGCCGATATGAATACCCTCATTGCCGTGGGCACCTCCGCGGCATACATTTACAGTCTTCTGGCCACGTTCTTCCCGGAACTATTCACGGCCCAAGGCCTGGTAGCCGAGGTCTATTTTGACACGGCCGGTGCCATCATCGTACTCATCTTGCTGGGAAGGCTCCTGGAGGCCAGGGCAAAGGGGCAGACATCCGAGGCCATAAAGAAGTTGATCGGGCTTCAGGCAAAGACCGCCCGTGTCATCAGGGATGGGAAAGAGATGGATATACCCGTGGAAGAAGTGCTGATAGGTGACCTTGTCGTTGTACGGCCCGGTGAAAAGATCCCGGTGGACGGGATAGTAAAGAAGGGGCGTTCTTCCGTGGATGAGTCAATGGTTACAGGAGAGTCGATTCCGGTGGAAAAGAATCCTGGGGACGAGGTGATAGGTGCCACTATCAACAAGAGTGGCTCCTTTACCTTTGAAGCAACCAAGGTGGGCAAGGATACCATGCTCGCCCAGATAATAAAGATGGTCGAGGAGGCCCAGGGCTCAAAGCCTCCCATTGCACGACTTGCGGACATTATCTCAAGCTACTTTGTCCCAGTAGTCATAGGGATTGCCGTTTTGACCTTCATCATCTGGTATTTCTGGGGACCTGCTCCTGCCCTTACTTACGCTGTGCTCAATTTCGTCGCCGTGCTCATCATCGCTTGCCCCTGTGCCCTGGGGCTGGCCACACCGACTTCTATCATGGTGGGGACGGGAAAGGGGGCCGAGAACGGGATTCTCATCCGTGGGGGTGAGGCCCTGGAGACGGCCCACAAGCTTAACGTAGTGGTAATGGATAAAACAGGCACTCTGACCAAGGGCGAACCCTCTGTGACGGACATCCTCGCATTCAACGACCATAAGGAAGAGGATATCCTTCGCTATGCGGCCTCAGCGGAGAAGGGCTCTGAGCACCCCCTGGGAGAGGCCATTGTCAATAGAGCCAGGGAGAGAAACCTTCCCCTGGTCGAGCCGGACAACTTCAATGCCATCGCCGGACACGGTATCGAGGCCACGCTCGGAGGGAAGGCTCTCTTGCTGGGCAACATGAAGCTGATGAAGGAGCGGGGCGTAACATTGGACAAATTTGAGAAGAAGGCAGAGGAGCTTTCAACTCAGGGGAAAACCCCCATGTTCGTGGCTATCGACCAAAAACCCGCCGGTGTTATCGCGGTGGCTGATACCCTCAAGGAGAATTCAAAGCAAGCAGTGGATGCCCTTCACAGGATGGGCATAGAGGTCGCGATGATCACTGGAGACAACCGGAGAACGGCTGAGGCCATTGCAAGACAGATCGGGATCGACCGGGTCCCGGCAGAGGTTTTGCCCGAGGGCAAGGCCCAGGAGGTGAAGAAGCTCCAGGCCGAAGGGAAAAAGGTGGCAATGGTCGGTGATGGTATCAATGACGCACCCGCACTGGCACAGGCGGACGTAGGCATTGCCATCGGTACGGGTACGGACGTCGCCATGGAGTCATCGGACATCACTTTGATCAGCGGAGACCTGAGGGGAGTGGTGACTGCAATTGCCTTGAGCAAGGCTACCTTGAGGAACATAAAGCAAAACATGTTCTGGGCCTTTATCTACAACACCACCCTCATTCCCGTGGCAGCCGGGATACTGTTTCCTTTCTTCGGGATACTGCTGAACCCGATTTTTGCAGCAGCCGCAATGGGACTTTCCTCGGTGACCGTAGTGAGCAACGCGCTCAGGTTGAGACGCTTCAAGCCCCCCATGCCGGCCCTGGCATGAACCCGAAAGGGCTGGGAAGGATGGATCAACATGCCTAGAAAGTTTACTATACACATAGTCCTGAGCATGCTCCCCTTTCTGGCCCTTCGGTTTGTTCCAGGGGTGGAAGGGCGTGGGATCACCCGGAAGACACCTGAGAGAAAGGAAAGGATTTACAAGGCCGACCCCCGAATCCAAATAGGCTGGTGACAGCCACCTGGATCTTTAAGAACCTCCACGAGCCTGATACGATTATTCTGGATGTTCGCAGCCAGGGAGAGTTTACAGGTGAAATAGCCAGGTCAGCGAGGGGAGGACATATCCCCGGGGCCATACACCTGGAGTGGAAAAATAACCTGAGCGAAGAAGGTACAATCAAGGGGGCGAAAGAACTCAGAAACATGTACTACAAGGCCCAGGTCAAAAAGGGCAAAATGATAGTGGTGTATTGCCAGAGCGGAAGGCGTGCGTCCCAGACCTATTTCGTCTTACGCCTTTTAGGATACGAACAGATTCGTCTTTACGACGGGTCATGGGAAGAATGGGGAAACAAACAGGAATATCCGGTTGAAACAGGAGCAGGGGAACCGGGGAAGAAGGGTACGGCGACATGCTAAGATCCTTGAGGGAGTCAAACAAGCCTCGTGGAGCGACGGTGGGATACTTGTCAATGGAGGGAGAGCGGTAAAGTAAACAATGACGTCAACAGATCACGAATACAAAGGTGTAGTCAAGAGGCTCGAAAACGTTCTCCTTTGCTCCAACCGGGCAGCAAGATGCCCACCTATCGCCTTGAGGACCAGGAAGTCGTGGGATTAACAGCCTATTTGAAGAGTCTAAAGTGGGAACCCGAGGATCTCCCGGAAAGCAGGGAAGAAACGTCCCTGCAAGGGCCCAAGATGTCGGTAGATCCGGGGACCGATTCGATCAAATCGGGCAAGGGATTGCTCATAGAATACAATTCCATAGGCTGCCACGAGATCAAGGGCATGGAAAAGGGTGAAAAGGGCCCCGCGTGGGACGGTATCGGCAGCAGGCCACTGATGCCTTGAAAGAGGAAGGTTTTGGGGTATTGACGGAGATAGATGTCAAGGAGACCCTAAAGAAGAAACTGGACAGGGAGTTCAGGAGGTATGTGATATTGGGCGCCTGTAATCCGGCTTACGCCTATCAATCTCTGGGTCTGGACCTGGATGCGGGCCTCCTTTTGCCATGCAACGTCATCGTCTACGAGACTGATGACAAAAGGACTTATGTTGCGGCAATCAATCCCGTCTCCGCGCTGGGGGTCATTCAAAATGAGGATTTGGTGAAAATTGCTGAGGAAGTTTCAACAAAGCTGAAAAGAGTGATCAATGGCTTGGCTCGATAAGCAAGTCACCGGTCCAAATGAGGGACAAGGGCATAAGGCGGGTGTCAAGCTCAGTACCTGAATTTTAGGCCGTTTCCTGCTTGTTCTTGGGCGCGTTCTCCTTGGCAGCCTGGAGCATCATCTTCGCGCCCATATCATGGCAAGAAACTACCTCGTCTGCCCCTGCCTTTTTCAACTTGGGCTGATTCTCTATGTCTTCTATCTTGCAAATGACCTTCAGGGGTGGGTTTAGCATCTTGGCGGTCAGGGTCACGAAGACGTTTGATGCGTCATCCAAAGCGGCCAGGAGGTAATCGGCCGCCCTAATGCCCGCCCGTTCCAGGACGTCTTCTTTCCGGGCGTCTCCCTCGATTACGGATACGCCTGCATCCACAAGCTCTTTGACTTTACGGTCTTCGCTTTCTACGACCACAAAAGGGACTCCCTCCTGACGCAGTTTTTTCACCAGTGGCTTGCCCACCTTTCCGTATCCACAGACAATGAAATGGTCTTTCATATCAACCGCTCCCTTGGGTAATTTCAGCACTTCCATTATCCTTTTCCTAATCACTGCCTCGAACACTGTTTGTACGCTGAGCAGCGCAGCCCCCACACCCACGAAGATAACGATGATATCCAGGACTTTTCCAGGTAGCGTCTGGGGCGTGATATTACCATAGCCAATCGTAGTGACCGTCACCAGGGTAAAAAAGAATGAGTCAAGCAGTGACTTGATACTGGGTTCTAGAAGTCGAAAACCTGCTGTCCCCACAAGCAATACCAGCAGAAATACTAGGACGCTGAATTTCAGCCTTAGCCATATTCCACGTGTTTCAATATCCATTTCCACTGCGCTTTTTTTAGGCAAAAATGAAGACCGATTGCCATTGCGAATCTCAATTCGCCACCCTTTCACCTCGTGCCTGGCACAAAATCACCGGTTAGAGGGCTAAGTCCAAACAACGAGTTGACACTGAATGTTTGTCCTGCGATTATTATGGTTATCTAGCCTCTACCACGAGCCTCCGCCTTTAACCGTAAAGTTCGGAGCGCGAAGGGAAGCAAGACAACAGAACCCACATCAGATAGAACCAGGAGGAGCACCAAAATGAAACCAAAGACTCTAATCCTTTTACCTTTCTTCTTGCTCGCACTTATGAGTCTAACTGCCTTTGCTCAAGAAGGCAAGCCTGAACAGTCGAAACATCTTGAGGGAAGGATGATGTGGTCTGCTATGGTTGGCGCTGGATTTTTGCACGACCACATGAACTCCATGATAAGGCAAATGTCAAGCATGATGCGGGTAATGGCCCGGATGTTGGAACCAGGCAAAATGGATCCAAAGGACATGAAGCGTATGTCGCAGATGATGCAGGAAATATCCGTAATGATGAAAGAGATCCCCGCTGTCCAGGAAATGATGGAGAGGCGGCCGGAGGCGGCAATGAAGGATATGGCGACGATGATGAAGACAATGTCTGAGTTGATGGAAAACATGGCAAACATGATGGCCCGGATGCGGAAATAGCGAGGTGGTATTGTTATCTGAAGATAGGGATATTTTGGTAGTCTTTATCGAGAAAATTCCTTTCTCCGATCCATCAAAGGGGTAGATAACAGACTGTTTTGGTCACTTTACCTTTTAGTTTCCCATTCAAATCTTGACTTTTCAGAAGACGACTCTTCTTGGCCGATGGCAGAGGGGGGATTGAGAAGAAGAGATGACTGAAAACCCACGGGAGAGCCGGAATGAGAAGTGTGAGTTACCCTTTCAATTGCTCCCTGACTAGACGCAAGTTTCTCCAATACGCAGCTTCCACAGGATTGATGGCGGCGCTACAGGGCCTGATGCCGGCATATGCCAAAGATCTCGCCGGCACCAAGTATCAGTCAACCCAAAGGACACCGGGAGAGCCTATCGACCTGTTTCTGCGCTGGCAGGACCTTCTGGTGGGAGAGCGCACCGGTCGGGCCATTACCATAAATGGGACTGTGCCCGGGCCGCTGCTACGACTGAAGGAGGGAGAGGAGGTCATCATACGTGTCCATAACGAACTGGATGAGGATACTTCTCTACACTGGCACGGGATAATTCTGCCCTTCGAAATGGATGGAGTTCCGGGTGTGAGCTATCCAGGCATCCGGCCGGGGGAGACCTTCACCTACCGCTTTCCGATTCGCCAAAGTGGTACCTACTGGTATCACAGCCACACCGGCCTCCAGGAACAGCAGGGTCATTACGGTCCCCTGATCATAGACCCCATTGACCCAGACCCTTTTGACTATGACCGGGAGCATGTAATAGTGCTCTCGGACTGGACCTTTGAAAACCCTTACAAGGTGCTGGCCAAACTCAAGAAGATGGGCAGTTATTACAATTTTCATCAGCGAACCCTGGGGGACTTTCTGAGAGATGTTGCAGCCAAAGGGCTCGCAGCCACGGTGAAAGATCGCTTGGCCTGGGGCTGGATGCGCATGAGT
>JAFDIC010000178.1:13912-18951 GCA_019308525.1 Deltaproteobacteria bacterium | reverse complement strand
GTTTGCGCTTGATCCTGGATACGACCTTCTTTACGAGGCCGCTCGGCGTTTCCTCTTCTATGCCCAGTTTTGGTTTTAGTCTTCCAATAACCTGGTTTACTGTTATCTTTCCGTAACCGACATTAGCCAGCATATCCTCCGTAGCGCTGAAAGACAGCTCCTTCGCCACCGCGGCAATCTGTTCGTTCTTTGAAATGTTTTTCAGGCTCAGGTGGGCCTGCTCCAGGGCCTTCTCCAGGAGTTCCTTGCCCAGGGTGATGCTCTGGTCTTTTTCCTGTCTCATTATCCAGTGCCGGATCTTGGTCTTTGCCCTGGGGGTCTTTACAAAATCGAGCCAGTCTTTACTGGGTTGTTGTCTGGTTGAGGTTATGATTTCCACTGTATCGCCGTTCTTGAGCTGGTACCTCAGGGGGACCATCTTGCCGTTCACCTTGGCGCCGACGCACTTCTCACCGATCTCTGAGTGGATACTGTAGGCGAAGTCCACTGGAGTAGAGCCCTTTGGCAATCTCTTTACCTCTCCCTTTGGGGTAAAGACATAGACCTCATTCGGAAAGAGGTCCATTCGAACTGTTTCCATGAATTCCTTTGGGTCCTTCAAGTCCTTTTGCCACTCCAGCAATCTCCGCAACCAGGCGAATTGTTTCTCGTCCCTGTCACCACCTTCCACACGTTCCTTGTATTTCCAATGGGATGCGATGCCTTCCTCCGCTATCCTGTCCATCTCCCATGTTCTGATTTGAATCTCCATCCTCTGGCCCATCGGTCCAATCACCGTCGTGTGCAGGGACTGGTACATGTTGGCCTTGGGTAAAGAAATATAATCTTTGAATCTGCCCGGCACCGGTTTCCATATGGTGTGGACCAGGCCCAGAACCTCGTAGCATTCCCTCAATGAGTTGACGATGACCCTGAAGGCCAGGAGGTCATAGACCTGGTTCACGCTCAGGTTTTGTTCCCTCATCTTAGTGTAAATACTATAGAAATGCTTGTGTCTACCCTTGATGGTGGCCTTTATGTTCGCCTCACTCAGTTTCTGGGAAAGTATTTTGCTGACTTCCTGGATAAACTTCTCCCTGAAACCCTTTCGCTCCGCAATCTCTGTCTTTATCTTTTCATAAATCTCTGGTTCCAGGTAGTAGAGGCAGAGGTCCTCCAGGTTTGACTTGAGCCAATAGATGCCAAGCCTCCCGGCGAGGGGGGCGTATATGTCCAGGGTCTCCCTCGCGATGGCGCGCTGTTTTTCAGGGGGTTGGAAACCCAGAGTTTCCATGTTATGGAGTCTGTCGGCAAGTTTGACCATGATGACCCGTATATCCGTCGCCATGGCCAGGATCATCTTTCTCATGTTTTCCGCCTGGCGCTCTTCATGGCTGCCGAACTTCATTTTGCTGATCTTGGTGACTCCATCGACTATGTTGGCCGTTTCCTTGCCAAAGAGTCGTTCTATTTCTGGGAGTTCTGTATCCGTATCTTCCAGGGTATCGTGCAGGAGCCCCGCTACGACGCTGATCACATCCAGTTTCATGCGTGTGAGGATGTAGGCCACCTCAAGGGGATGGGAAAGGTAGGGCTCACCGGAAAGGCGTACCTGCCCTTGGTGGACCTTTGCCGAGTACACATATGCCTTTTCCACTAGGGTGGTATCTGCCTTAGGATGATAGGAAAGCAGGCTGGAAGTTATGTCATTCAGCCGAATCATAAAGCTCTCTTACTTTTCCCTGGATTATTGCCGGGGAATCGGCAAAAGATACCAGGGAACTGTCCGATTCGGATCGCAACTTAATTTCCACTTGCCCCTTTTGCAGGCTCCTCATACCGATTGTAATGCGCAACGGGGTCCCAATCAGGTCCGCATCCTTGAATTTGACCCCAGGCCTTAAGTCCCTGTCATCCAGGAGGACATCGACTCCCCTCTCCAGCAATTCCCTGTATATCTTTTCTGCGGCCTCGACAACCTCCTTCTGTTGAACTTGCAGCGGTAATATCACCACTTCAAAGGGGGCGATAGGTATGGGAAAGACTATACCGTTTTCATCATGGTTTTGCTCTATGGCCGCTGCCACGGTCCGTCCCACTCCTATCCCGTAGCAACCCATCACGATAGGCCTTTCCTCGCCCTTTTCGTCCAGGAAAGTGGCTCCCATTGCCTTGCTATACTTGGTCCCAAGCTTGAAAATATGCCCAACTTCTATCCCCCGGGCGAAAACCAACCCGCCACTGCATCTCGGGCATCTGTCCTCAGGAGTGATCACGCGTATATCACCGAAAAGATCCACCTGAAAATCCCTACCCAGGTTGACATTTTTGAGGTGCAGGTCCTTCCGATTCCCGCCTGTCACGAAGTTTCTCATATCCTTCAGGCTTTGGTCCGCCACTATCATTACCTTTAGTCCAATAGGACCGGCGAATCCCATGGGAGCCCCGGTGATCTCTTCCACGAGCTCGGGATCAGCCAACTCCATGTGTTCTTTACCCAACAAGTTCTTAAGCTTCGTTTCATTCAGGTCATGGTCACCCCTGACAAGCGCAGCAACCACATCACCGTCTGACCTGAAAATCAGTGTTTTGACCAGTTGCCCTGGAGATAGGGAAAGAAACTCCGTCACCTCTTCTACCGTTCGAATGCCAGGGGTTTCCACCTCTTCGACATCCTTCGGCCCTTCCCGTTTCAGCGGCTGATCCTGTCTCGTTTCCCCGCTGACTTCCGCCTTTTCGAGGTTGGCCGCATAATCACATCTTTCGCAGCTTACGATCTGGTCCTCCCCGGTTCCTGCCAGCACCATGAATTCGTGGGAAAAACTGCCCCCTATGCTTCCTGTATCGGCCTCAACCGCCTTGAATTTCAGCCCACACCTTCGAAAAATTCTCTCATAGGTATCGTACATTATCTCGTAGCTCTTATTTGCCCCCTCTTCATCAACGTCAAAACTGTAGGCATCTTTCATTATGAATTCCCTACCCCGCATCACCCCGAACCTGGGGCGGATCTCGTCCCTGAACTTGGTCTGGATTTGGTAGAAATTCACCGGCATCTGTTTGTAGGAATGGATTTCTCTTCGTACCAGGTCCGTAATCACCTCTTCATGGGTTGGACCCAGGCATACGTCCCGGCCATGCCGATCCTTGAACCGGAAGAGTTCCTTCCCATAGTAGTCCCATCTACCGCTCTCCTGCCATAGCTCGGCCGGCTGGACCGCTGGCATCAGCACTTCTACGGCACCGGACCTGTTCATTTCTTCCCTTACTATTTCTTCCACCTTTCTGATGGACCTCAGACCGGCCGGTAGGTAGGTATATATCCCCGCCGCCAGTTTCCTTATCATGCCGGCCCTCAACATCAGTTGATGGCTCACGACTTCCGCCTCCGCGGGAATCTCCTTGTAGGTTGGGATAAAATATCTAGAATATCGCATGGCTATCTCTCTGTTTCATCTCCCTTTTCCCCTCTGCCGGCTCGGCGGGCAACAGCGCCGGCCGACATTGATTCCGCCATCTTCTTCACCTCTTCCACAAGAACCCGGGCCATTTCAGACTCCGGTATCTTCCTAACGAGCCTCCCCTTTTTGAAGAATATCCCCTGTCCCCGGCCACCTGCAACGCCCAAGTCGGCCTCCCTCGCCTCGCCTGGCCCATTGACCACACATCCCATGATTGCCACCTTAGGGGAAGCCTTGACATCGTTGAGTCCGGCCTGCACCTTTTTCACAATCCCCAAGAGGTCAAACTCGCACCTCCCGCAAGTAGGGCAGGATATGATCTCGGGGCCGTAATGCCTGAGGTCCAAGGCCCTGAGGATTTCGTAGGCTGCTCTTACCTCCTCCACAGGATCCCCTGATAGGGAAACCCGGATTGTGTCCCCTATTCCCTCGAGCAAGAGGATGCCTATTCCCAGCGCGCTCTTCACGGTCCCTGAAACGAGGCTGCCTGCCTCTGTGACCCCCAGGTGAAGTGGGTAGTCTACCTGCCGGCTGAGCAGTTCGTAAGCCCTTACTGTGTCCAGGACGCTCGAAGATTTTATTGAAATCTTGATCTCCCTGAACCCCATGTCCTCAAAGATTCTGACCGATTCCAGGGCGCTTTCCATCATGGCCTCGGGTGTCGGATGCCCGTATTTTTTCATTATTCTTCTCGGGAGAGATCCGGAATTGACTCCTATCCTGATGGGAGTGCCCCGCTCCAGTGCCTTCCTTATGATCCTTTCCAGGGCCTTCCTGCTGCCGATATTCCCCGGGTTGATTCTGAGGCCATCAGCCCCTGCCTCAAGGGCGGCGATTGCAAGACGGTGGTCGAAATGGATGTCCGCGACGAGCGGTGTCTTGACCCTTTTCCTTATCTCCCCCAGCGCCAGGGCGGCCTCCATATCCGGGATGGCCAATCTTACTATTTCACACCCCGCCTTGGCCAGACGGTTTACTTGCCTGAGCGTGGACCTGACATCCCTCGTGTCGGTATTGGTCATGGATTGCACCACGATCGGCGCACCACCACCGATCGTCACATTCCCTATCCGAATCTTTCTAGTCTCTTTCCTGGGAGCCACTTCCATTTTTGCTATCCTGTCTCCTTGCCAACAGACCTCATTTCTCCCTCCCTGGGACAGGTTTTTGTGCTCTCATTGCTTGCGGTGATCAGCAACCTGGCGGAACCGGATGGTGTTAGAACAATGACCAGGAGGTGGACCCACCACTTCAGTACAGAAACATGGGCTTCCCACCCACATGCCTTATCTTGGGCCTGTACTGATCCACATCATAGAGTTCGCTTACGTCCACCCGCTTTTGACCTGACATCATAGTGCTCAAGGGGATATCCGTGTAAGCACCACGATTCAAGGCCACGAGGCGACCGAAGCCTCCTTTTAGGTAGAGATCAATTGCCATGTTGGCAAAATTAACAGCTACCATGAGATCCAGGGAGTCGGGCGTACCACTCCTCATGAGGTAGGAGAGCCTCTGGTAGAGGACATCCTCCCCAGTTATCTCCTTGAGCATGAGTCCCGTCTCTTCTCCTATGCCCCCTAGTTTCCTGTGTCCATA
>JAFDIC010000178.1:0-13855 GCA_019308525.1 Deltaproteobacteria bacterium | reverse complement strand
TCCGCGCCCCTTCAGAAATCGTTATCATGGCGTAATTCTGCGGATTCTCCCTCTTGTCCTTCATCACCAGGCCTGCCAGCTTCTTCGGGTCAAAGGGCACCTCCGATATTATGGCCCGATCCACTCCGGCAAGGTAGGCAGATATCAGGGATGTCTCGCCGCAGTATCTGCCAAACAGTTCGATGATCGCTATTCTTTCATGCGATCCCGCCGTGGTCCTTAGGGCGTGTATGAAACCCACACTGCGGGTAACGGCCGTTGAAAAACCAATACAATAGTCGGTCCCAAAGACGTCGTTGTCCATGGTTTTTGGGATGGCGATCACCGGGAACCCTTCCCTGCTGAGCCTGTCTGCAAAACTCAAGGTATCATCTCCCCCTATGGGGATAATGGCATCCACCTTCAGATACTCCAGGACCTTCAACACGTGGGAGGTAAAGTCCTTCACCTCCTCTCCCTTCTTGTACCTGCGTTTCAGGAAGGTGGGGGCGGACTTCCTCTTTACCGCGCTGGGGTTGGTCCTGGAAGTATGCAGGTATGTGCCGCCAAACCGATCGATGGTCCTCACCTCTGCCGGTGTCAGTTCCTGGAAACAAATGGGGCATGACTCCGGGTCATTGGGATTGAACTCCAACAGCCCTGCCCAGCCCCTCCTGATGCCTATTATTCTCAGACCCTCACTGTGGCCCCGGTTCACCAGGGTCTTTATGCACGGGTTAAGGCCCGGGACGTCTCCTCCGCCCGTAAGGACCGCTACAGTGCATGTCTTCTTACCACCCATTTCCTTCACGCTCCTCCCGTGGGGATTCAAATATTTTCTTCTACCATAGCATGTCAAATGCTGGGGCGCCCAAATCTCACGGCTCTAAATGACCGCATCTCTTGTACGCAGTTCCAGGATGCCTACGCCCTCTCGAATCGTAGACCCGCGTCTACATAATGGGGCACGTTCATGGTGAATAGATAGCAGTGCCTAGGAATTTTTATGTTATCGCAACTTCCACAAGATGGAAAGCAATAAATTCCTTTGCCTTATCTCCCCTCAGGCGAAAACTGGCCCAAGTTACCGGGCTGACGCCCAACCCCTGGTCCAAAATGATGGATGGTCGCTGGCCAGTTGATTGCCTTTACAAAATAGCAAAAACATATTATTTTCACCATTATTTCATTGGAGGAACTCAAATGACCATCTCTGAAAAGATCAAGTCCTCAATCGAGAAATCCTCCTGGATAAGGAAGATGTTTGAGGAAGGAAATGTCAGGAAGGCCAAGTTCGGCGCTGAAAACGTGTTTGACTTCAGCCTCGGTAATCCCAACCTTGAACCACCGGAAAAATTTAAGGAAGTGCTTAAAGACCTTGTGGAGGAGCAGAGTCCGGGGCAGCACGCTTACATGCCCAACGCAGGGCTGCTGAGCGCAAGGCAGGCGGTCGCAGATTATCTCGGGGAAAACAACAAGCAGACCTTTTCTGCGGACGATGTGGTGATGAGCGTGGGTGCAGGAGGGGGCTTGAACGTGGTACTCAAGACGATCCTCGACCCAGGAGATGAGGTGATAATACCAAAGCCCTACTTCGTCGAATACAACTTTTACCTGGATAATCATCAGGGAGTGCCCAGGGTAGTGAGGAGCAGGCCTGACTTCTCTCTTGATCTGGATGCGATTGCGGACGTCATCAACCCGAGGACGAAGGCCCTGTTGATCAACTCCCCACACAACCCTACGGGGACCGTGTACAGGCGTGAGGAACTGGAAGGGCTGGCCGCATGCCTGGGGGATCACAGCGCGAAACTCGGGAGGCCCATATACCTTATCTCAGATGAGCCTTACAGAAAAATCGTCTACGACGGCATTGAGGTCCCCAGCATTCTTGACGTGTACAATGAGAGCTTTCTGGTCACATCCTTTTCCAAGGATCTTTCCTTGCCCGGGGAAAGGATCGGATACGTGGCTTGCAACCCCGCCATCTCTGACAGGGAAATGATCATAGCGGGTCTGGTCCTCAGCAATCGCATCCTTGGCTATGTCAACGCCCCCGCACTCATGCAGAGGGCGGTATCCCGCCTGTTGAGGGAGAGTGTTGATATCGCCCTTTACAAGAAAAAAAGGGACCTTCTCTGCGAAGGGCTTGCCTCCTTCGGTTATGATTTTGTCAAGCCTGGTGGGGCCTTTTACCTCTTCCCAAGGACCCCTATTGAAGATGATGTTGCATTTGTATCGGCCCTTCAGGAGGAAAACATCCTCACTGTTCCGGGGAGCGGCTTTTTTGGCCCCGGGCATATCCGGATCGCCTATTGTGTCTCGGACAGGACAATTGAAAGGGCTCTTCCCGGCTTTGAAAGGGTTATGAAAAAGTTCGGATAGCCTGTACCGCGACCTAATGACCATGGAAGGAACATTTAAGATTATTACCCTGGGATGCAAGGTAAACCAGTTTGAATCCGCTGCACTTGGCTCGGCCCTGCTCGACCTAGGGCTCAGGGAGGCACCCAGGAAAGAAAAGGCCGATATTACCATCGTCAACACCTGTATTGTAACTCAAAAGGCCTCTCAACAATCCAGGCAGGCCATACGGGGTGCCATCAGGGAAAATCCCACCGGGATGACCGCTGCTGTAGGATGCTATGCCCAGGTCTATCCAGGGGAACTGGCCGGTATCCCGGGGCTGGATCTGATAGCGGGCAACACCGTCAAGGCAAGACTCCCGGAAATACTGGCGGGCTGGAAGCGTGCCAACGGTACAGTTAAGCTGGTTGAGGCTTTTTCAGACCATTCTGAGCTGGAATGCCTCCCTGTAAAAGGATTCCTGAATCGGACCAGGGCATTTTTGAAAATTCAGGACGGTTGCCATGCCTCCTGTAGCTACTGTATTGTTCCCCTTGCAAGGGGTCCCTTGAGGAGCTTGAAGCCTTCCCTTGTCCTTGCGATGCTCGAGGAGATGTCTCGACATGGCTTCAAGGAGATCGTCCTCACCGGCATCCATTTAGGCAAGTACGGTGCTGACCTTGGAGATCATGCCACCCTGCCGGCACTACTCAGAGAAATAGGCAAGACACGGCCGGCCTTCAGGGTGAGGCTCAGCTCTATTGAACCCAATGAGATAGGAGATGAGCTAATAGATTTGGTCGCTTCCGAAAAATGGCTTTGCAGGCATTTCCATGTACCCCTCCAGAGCGGGGACAACAGGATCCTGGAAAGAATGAAAAGGCCGTACCTCGTTGAAGAATTCATGGGCCTGATTGACCGTATCAAGGCCGAGGTACCCCTGTCCGCTGTCGGTGTGGACGTTATGGCGGGTTTCCCGGGTGAAGACGAAAGGGCCCACCTAAACACCCTTGCCGTAATAGAGGACTTGCCCGTCTCCTATCTTCATGTATTTCCTTTCTCTCCCAGGGAAGGAACGGAGGCCGCTGGCTTTAAGGGGCGTGTCGACCAGGCTTTGCTCAGGAAGAGGACCGAGCAAATAAGAAGACTGGGCCTTGCCAAACGCCAGGCCTTTTACCGCTCATGTATCGGGAAAGACTTCGTCATCCTTTCAGAGGGCTGGAACCAGGGTCAGAGAGGCATGGCAAGAGGTTTGAGTGACAACTACCTGCCCGTGCTATTCCCCTCTGAAAAGCCCTTGGACAACAAGTTCGTTCTCCTAAGGATTGAAAGGATGGTGGATCAGGCACTCATGGGCACATCTTCGGGGCCTGCTTCGCCCTGAGAGCCGCTATCGGTCCCGAGCAACGTCTTGGCCATCATCCGGATCCTGGGGTCGCTGTCGTTCAGGAAGGCCGAGAAGGTCTGATTCACCGCGGGATCAGGGATCCTGCTGAGGGCTGAAGCGGCCGCAGATCTGACCTCGGGACTCCTCTTCTTCTTGAACATAAGGAAACCTCTCGGCACGAGGATCTTCTCCAAGGCCTGGATCGCCGCTGGACTTCCTTTCTGCCCGAGTACCTTGCAGCAGGCGATTATGATATCATCACTCTTGGCGGCTTTTAGTATGGATATGATTTCCTCTTCTATGTCAGGAGGCGGGCCTATTCTTCCCAGACACCTGATTGCAGTAACGGCCATTTTCCCCTTCTGACTCTTGGCCAGCTCAAGGAGAAGCTCAATGGTCTGTCGGTCGTTCAGCCGTTCGGCAAGGCGGAAGGCGGCCTTTCGGACCTGGGGGTTCTTGTCGCCCAGGGCCAGGCTGAGCTCCTGTTTTACGTCCAGGGTTACCGTGTCGATGATGTCCAAGATCCTTGTTCGCCCATCTGGATCCGTTTCTATGTCAAGCTCCTTCCTTAGATGCTCTTGAGCTTCTTCGCCTGCTTTGCGAATGAGGGAGGCCGCAATCTTCCTCGCCCTGAGGTCATCCGTGCCCTTTATGATCTCTACAAGAAGGGGAATGGCAACGCATCCCATGCCTGCCAGCAACCTGGTGGCATTCATCATTCGAACGGGATCTCCGGATGTAAGGTCCTCCATAAGCATTTTCTGCGAAGGGCCGTCTATCCTCATTTGCAATGCCTTCTCGATGGTTTTTGAACCTGGGGCTTTCTCCTCTTCAAATTCCTTCCTGCGTCGCTCCATATAAGTCAAGACCCTTGACGCCTGGCCGTATTGGATAAACTGTATAAAGACCGTCACCATGTCATTGAGCAAGGAGACCAGTTCGCTGAGTACGCCGGGCTCACTTTCCCTGGAAAATGCAGGTAGCACCACTCCCAGAAGATAATTGGAAAAATCGCTCTGCAAGGAGGGCTCCAGGTCGTCAAAGAGCGCCCTACAGACATGGATAATTCTTTTCCGCGTCTCCGGCTCCCTTTTCTCAAAACCCTGAAACAGTTCCTCATTTGCATCTCTTATGCCCTGATCATCCATACCCAGGAGCATTTCCTTGACCTTTTCAGCGTAAGTATCGAGAAGCTCATCAAGAGTTTCTTCTTCACCGAGTTGCTCTTCGGTCAAGGAAGATTCATCTTCCATGGTACCGATTGCATCGTCTATGTCAATTTCATAGATCTGCCGATCAAACAGTATCCTGCGTAGATCAAGGTCCTTTGCCAGCCTCTGCCAGAACTCGCCGTCTGTTTCCGACGGCAGGTCACCTAGGGCGTTTACGTATGTTTCAAGCTCTTTCATGCCCATACCCTTGAGAAAGGACAGGCTGTTGAGGCCTATTACCTCCAAATACTTGACCAGATTTGTTGAGACGTTCCTGAATTCAACGGAAGGGACATGCTTTCCATTGACCAGCAAGGCTTCTTCTGTCCTGGACAGGTTCAGTACACCCCTTGTGGTCAGAAACTTTTGCAGGTTCTTGTGAAAGGTATGGAGGATTCTCCTTATTATCTTGCTTTCTATGGGATATAATCTGATGTTTCTGGAAGCGGCCAGCAGATTTCTGATAATTTCTACTACCAGGCCTATCTCTTCTTCGCTCCATGTAGTTTCCGCCTCAGAGGGGCTGTCCAAATGGATCTCATCCCCTGCGGGCCCCCTTTCGTGCCCCTTTTTTACCGAGTAACGGACCTGTCTGAGCACCACGCGGGCCAGGCCCTTTTCCGACATGAAGTTCTCCCAGTAGCTCGGATCATGGGTTTTGTGCTCTTTCTCTCCGAAGGCATCCAGCAGATTCTCCACTTCACTTTCCCTTAGCCCCTTTCTAAAGCCTATTCCCGCCAACTGGAGCTGTTTCAGCATCCTGATAAAGGACTCAGAGACAATCTTTATTTCCTTCGCATCGATTTCCCTGTCATTGACCAGGATTCTGTTTTCTACGTTCTTGATGTATATGGGATTGTATTTTTCGAGCACTTCATCAATGGCGGCTTTCAGGTGGCGGGTGACATTCATCACCGACCTGGTCCCCTTGGGATAGAGCTTGGCATTTCTTACCGCCACCAGAAAATCCCGGATGAGCTGTGCAAAGCGCCTCACATCCCCTGGATCGATGGGGGGGCCTTCTTCTATTGGTACATCCCCTTCACCATCGCCGTATTCGAATGCCTCGTCCGGATCAAACTGCCTTGCACTGTCCATGCGGAGCAAATTCTCATAGTTTTCAGCCTTCTCCCTGTTCGCGCTGCGCTTGAAGTGATAAGCGAGGGAAGCGGCCGACGTGAGGATGTTGTCCTGGTATAGTCTCTCATGGTACTCGCCGATATGCTCGTGGAGGTCTTCCCTGCGCTTCTGGTCTATTGAACCATAGATTATGTCCAGGACCTGTTTTCCTAGAAACCGAATAACTTCATCGTTCATCTCGAAATCGGATTTCAGAATGCCTTGAGCCGAGGCCTTGTCGATGAACTCCAGGGCCTTGGATTCCATTATGTCCGAACTCCCCATGAGCATGCTCAGGGATACTTCCTCGCCCATTACAGATACTTGCTCCAGCAACCTCCTGCTGTCTTCATCCAAGGCCCTTATCCTCTTGGTTACAATCTCGTCGAGGGATTCTGGGAAATAGTCATCCTCTATCCGCTGGATCACCCATTCATGACCCCTGAGAATGATCTTTTGGTCGGTGATAAGCTTTCTCAATATTTCGTTTATGAAATTGGGATTCCCGTTGCTGGACTTTGCCAACCTGGTGACAAAGGATTTTGGGGGCTTGAGGTTTGGAAATATCCTTTGGATGTAGCTTGCTATGTGCCTCTCGCCAAGTGGGGTCATGGGGATCATCTTGATATCCAGCTCTTTCCCGTAGATCCCGCAAAAACGCTCCAGGGGGGTTCTATCCCCCCGTTTCTTGATCTCGTCCCACTCCGACGAGGTAGCGCACACGAACAAAGGCATCTCCCTTGCCTGCATGAGGCTCCTGAGCAAGAGCATGGTGGCCTCATCCCCTAAATGAAAATCATCAATGAAGAGAAAGAGCAAGTGGTTTCCGACGACCTTTCTTATGAACTGTAACAGAGTATTGAAAATACCTTCCCTCACGGCCCTTTCGTCTTCTTCCTCCTGTTGCTGTTCCCCGACGCCCAGTTGGGGAAAAACCAGAGAGAGGTACGCCTTTTCTTTCGGGCCGAGTTCTTCCAATACCTGGCGCCCTTTCTTCTTCTTTTTATTCAAGAGCTCGGTGATCAGGTTTACAGTCAAGTAGTAGGGCCTGAAGTCCTCCTGCCTGGAGCCTCTCACTTTGACTTCGAGTACCTGTTTCTTGGCGATGTTGCGCCGCACGGCCTCCAAGAACTCGCTCTTCCCGATACCGCTGGAGCCATGGATAATAAGGAATTGATTCCTCCTCTTGCTGAACTCCTTGAGGGCCGTGGCCACTTGGGCAATTTGCTGGTTTCTGCCCACCAGGTTGGTTCCGCTCAACTGTTGGGCAGCTGCCTTCTCAAACACGTCCTCGCCCTTCACTTCGCTGGCATGTACCACGCAGTCTCTGCCCCTCTGTTTTGCGGAGTACAGGGCCGTGTCTGCCTTCTGTATCAGTTCCTTGCCTGTGACCGCATCATCGGGCGCCGATGCAATCCCGATACTAAGGCTTATGGGGATGGAATCGTCCCTGTCGTCCGGCTCAAATGCCCTGTCGCGGACACGTTGGTGAAGGAGCATCCCTCTTTCAATGGATGCTTCTTTATTGAAGTCCACCAGAATTATTATAAACTCGTCACCAGCGTAACGAATCGAAAGGCACCCCTCGCCCGCCACTTCCTTCACCTGCTCAGCTATCCATACCAGCGCCCGGTCTCCGACCTCGTGACCAAACCTGTCATTTATGGTCTTGAATTCATCAACATCGATCATCATCAGAGAGAGGGTATTGGTAGAGAAAGCGGCGGTTGTAAAGGCCTGTCAGATCATCTTCGAAGATAAGTCGTGAAGGATCTTTGCCGGAATAGACGAGTTGTTCCAGGAACTCTTGGGTCTCCATACTACCAGTGTCCTAGCATTCTCCCTTAGCCCTTTATGACAAATCATTTTGCAGGGTTTACAGAGAGCTTGCCTGTCTCCTCTGCCAAGGATTTCGTCCCGCAAACAGACCCTGCCCCCGCTTTTCCAAAAAAGGCTAAACAGGTACTAACTTTCTAATTTCATTATAAAAATGATATCCCATATATGATTCAGTGTCAAGATCAAACAACTTTTCCACTTTGCCATAAATGGAACCCTGTAGAGATCGGCGGCTGGAAGGTCAGGCCGTGGCGCTGGATTCCTCGTCGGGGGCTCCAATATTCGACCGAAATGTCCCTTATCGCCTCCTTTTCTTCCGAACCTCCTCTTTCCAGCCCTTCTTTTTCTTCCCCCTCATCAGCCCGTCTCTTCTCTTGTCTTTCCCGTCAATCCCCAGACGGAACGTTCCTGCCTCAAAATCAATGGATTTTCTCTGCTTGTCTTCTTCCGCTCTGTGGACTTTGCCCTTTTCTTCCGGCAATCGGGGGCCGGCTATGAGGTGGCTGGGAATCATCCCGGATAGGTACAATTGACCGAAACCGTGGAAAAGGACATGCTCCTTCTCAGCGTCTCTAGCCTTGACTTCTACCACAACAGGGTTTTGATCCCGTCGTCGCCCGATTCTCAAGACCATCTTGCGCTCCGCTGCAAGCACAATGAATCCGTCCCTGGGAGGTCTCAAGCCTTCCTTCACCACTTCAGGGTAAGCCCTTCTTCTGACCGCCGTATAGAGGACCTTTGGCAGCATCCCTTGCAGGAGCCCCCTTTCAAAAGTCCAATGCCTTTCTGTTGACCTGATTCTGTTCTCCTGCGTCTCAAACAGGCCCCTGCCTTTGCCCATCAGTACCTCGTTGATGTGTCCCCTTTGTACGTATCCCATCCCTTCTTCTTCGTGAAGCGCCCATAGCAGCTCCTTGTAACTCACATATCCCTCCCTGTCAGGCACCAGGCCGAATTCGTCCGGCCGATATCCCAGAATATAGACCATCAGTCGAGCCAGGTTTTCCTGTTTGATCCTACTTCTTTTGGCCATCCTCTAGCTAACATCCCGAGGAAATCCGGTTTTGCTGTCCCCCCCGGCCCCGTTGCTGTTCACTAATCGGCCGGTTTGAGGGGGGTGGAGCGACCCATCCCGGAATTATTCATTATGGCTTGATGCAACAGTTCCTGTTTGATCTTGAATAGAGAGGCGCTCAGACTCACATGGTAAGTATGGGGATTATGGAGCCGCTTGTATGCGTCATCCAGTTCCCGGAGGTTTCTTAGGGTATTCTCACGAATTTCATGAATCGAGGGAAGCTTATACACCAACTGCCCTTTCTGGAATACGGGCACGAGGAGTTCTCGCATCTCGAAATCCTCTGGATAGGTCTTGACGATGTGGGAAAACATGGGATGAAAGGCCTTGAAGGCGGTCCCCCTGGGCAGTGGTTCTTCTTCAAGAAACAGGACATCGCCCCTCATCTGCCCCTTTTGATCATACATTCTCACTATCTTTTTCACGCCTGGGTTGGTGATCTTTTCAGGGTTATCCGACCTCTTTATTCTCGGCACCATACCGTGGCCGTCTTTGTCCAGAGCGGTAAGTTTGTAGACCCCTCCCAGTGCCGGGCAGGAATAGGAAGTAACCAGGCGAGTTCCGATACCCCAGATATCGATCCTGGCCCCTTGCCGTTTCAGGCTCTCGACCAGCCACTCGTCGAGATCACTGGATGCGACTATCAGTGTATCTTCGAATCCGGCCTCATCCAGCATCCTTCGAGCTTCTTTGCTCAGATAGGCCAAGTCACCGCTGTCGAGTCGAATCCCTACAGGCTTGTGGCCCTTTTCCTTCAACTCACGCCAGACCTTTATGGCATTGGGTACCCCGCTCTTTAGTGTATCGTAGGTATCCACCAGAAGGAGACAGGACCGGGGATAGACATCTGCATAGACCCTGAAGGCCTCCAACTCATCCGAGAAGCTCTCCACCCAGGAGTGAGCGTGGGTCCCCTTTACCGGTATGCCGTATAGGCGCCCGGCCAGGACATTCGACGTGGCATCAACGCCTCCGATATAGGCTGCCCGTGAAGCCATCAAGGCTCCGTTGGGACCATGGGCCCTGCGCAACCCGAAGTCCACAACAGGGTCTCCCTGGGCCGCCCAGCGCATTCTCGCACCCTTGGTGGCAATAAGCGTCTGGAAATTCATGATATTAAGGAGAACGGTCTCAATAAGCTGGGCCTCTGGCAGCGGGCCACTCACCCTGATCACCGGTTCATGGGGGAAGACCACGGTCCCTTCAGGCACTGCCCAGAGATCACATGAAAACCTGAATTCCTCAAGATATTGCAGGAAATCCTCAGGGAAAATCTTGAGACTGTCCAGGTATTCGAGAGACTCCCGGTCAAACCTGAGATCCTGTACACTCTTTACCAGGTCCTCAAGACCGGCAAGGACACAGTAACCCCCATCGTCTGGTATGCGCCTGAAAAAGTAATCAAAATTGGCCACCTGTTCCTTCTTGCCTGCCCTGACATAGCCCCCGACCATTGTAAGCTGATAAAGGTCTGTCAAGAGTGCCCACGTGAACTGCAATTGCTCTTCCTCCTCATGCGCCATTCTGTAGACCTGAGCCTATTAATCCCATTCCTGACTTTTCAGATCAAATGAAACTGTACCACCCTATCCCTTCCGGGAAACCAATCCCTGGACAGGCACCACTGCCCACCCTGAATCAGGGTACGGGCAACGGACCCGCTAACAGCAGGCTGCTCCAGGCTTGCATTTGTACTCGCGCTACGATCCCTTGACTCAAGGCATACATCATTGACCCCGGCTGAACCTCCGTGGGCAGCCATCTTGAGCATCACCATACCAGGCCTTTCATTTCCTTTATCCTGCTTGTTCACGATTCCTCCGAATCCGCCGTTCAAACCCTGCGCTCCTCCATGGAACCCGTCTTTTTCATGGCGTTGAGAAACAACTTCACCGATTCATAGATCTCTGAGCTCTTCTCTTCAGGGATACGTCGCCGAATACCGGCGATAAAAAGGGACACACACTCCCATACATTATTCAAGGTGTTTTTTCCGTCACGAGTCAATGAAAGGTGAACGGCCCTCCCATCCCTATCGCTCTTCTCTCGCTGGATAAGCCCACACCTGACAAGTGGATTGACCAGGCGGGTAGTGGTGCTCTTATCCACTCCGAGAAAATCATGGAGTTCTGAGAGCCTCATTTTTCCCCTCTCCCCCACTGCATCCAGGACACGAAATTGTGAAAAGGTGATTTTTTGACAAAACACCCCTTCCTTCTGACAACATCTCGCCGCCCTTGCCAAGTCCGATATGAGGGCTAACATCTTCCGATTGTATTCAATGTCATGACCACGCATAGTTGTAGAATACAACTACTTCCATCGGTGTCAAGGAGAAAGTACCTGTTGGAGCACCGGGGAAGAGATGATCAAGACTGGGGCCCCTGGCCGAACCATGACATATGATAAGCAAGGGCCGTAGAACTGGAGGTAGTAAAGGTTCGGCGAGACCCGTCTCCCAGATTGAAGGCAACGCCCTGAGCAACGCGATTTGAGCAAATCCCCTTGCCTATTCCTTTGTCTTGTGTATATTGTCTTCAACATCAGGCGGAAAGGCCTGGATGCTCTTCAGGAAGCCCAAAGATGTTAGAAGACATACCCAAGGACAGGGCGGAGTTCCTTGCCCGTGACTATAGCCGCGGGTTCATAGAGTACTGTCAGTTCAGGGCAGAGATCATCAAAAGGGGATTCTTCCAGTCCCGCGTCGACATCTCCGATCACCACAGACAGCAGGATGGTTTTGTCCATGCCGGGGTTATGGCTACCATGGCGGATCACACGGCTGGTTATGCGGCCTTTACAACGGTGAGCAAGGACTTCCAGATCCTGACTATAGAATTCAAGATCAACTTCTTGAGACCCGCTCTTGGCGAAGCCCTTTCATGCAGGGCTAAGGTCATCAGAGAAGGGAGCAAAATCATTATCTCGGAATCAGAGGTGTTTGACCTGCGGGGCGGTGAAGAGAAACTGGCGGCCAAGGCCCTTGTCACGCTCATGGCGGTTCACAGGGACGAACTTGCCTCAAGAGAGCCCGCGACCCGCGGACGTAAGTAACTACCGCGGCCCTGGAGCAAGGACTACAGTTGAAAAGGCATAACGCTGTTTGCCATTACGGGTCCGGGAATCAGTGTCATCCCGGATCTAGAAAAATGATGGACAGGATGGGCAAAAGGTTCTATATTTGAATATACTTCCTTTGGGCCACCGTAGCTCAGCTGGCAGAGCACCTCACTCGTAATGAGGATGTCCGCGGTTCGATTCCGCGCGGTGGCTCCAAAATCTCGTTGAACAGCATTGCCCACCCACGGGGCTCCCTGTGACCCTTGTGACCCCCTGCTCAAGGTCTGCATAACCATGTTCCATTGGCTGGCTTCCCTCGGCTACCAGTCTAGCTGGAAGGAGCTTCTTAATGAGATCTATCCTGACCATCGATATCGGCGCCGGAACCATGGACATCCTGTACTATGAAGTGCAAACAGGGAATCATTACAAGGCAGTGGTCAAGTCTCCGGTCCTGACCGTAGCTGAGGACTTGGAAAAGGCCCCGGACCCCATACTCGTTACCGGCGTGGAAATGGGCGGAGGGTCTTTGACAAGGATCTTGGGAGAACGGGCACAAAAGACCGAAATCTTGATGTCTGTCTCCGCAGCAGCCACTGTTCACCATAATCTCGACAGGGTACGTTCCCTTGGCATAGGCGTGGTGGGTGACGAGGAAGCGGAAAACCTTCGTAGAGGCAAGAAGTACTACCATATTGAGCTGGGAGATATCCAATTGGACAGGCTAAAGGCCATCATTGAAGGCCTTGGGATCGATTTTTCATTTGACGTTATCGGCATATGCGCCCAAGACCACGGGCGACCCCCGGAGGGCGTCTCGCACCTGGATTATCGGCACAGTATGTTCAGGGAAAAACTGGATCACACACCATATCCCCATAGTCTGCTCTATCCTGTCGACCAAGTCCCCGAGACCTTCAGCCGATTGAATTCCATCGCCCTTAGTGCGAGATCCATACCCTGCAATGAAGCGTACGTGATGGACAGCGGTATGGCAGCCATACTCGGAGCATGCATGGATCCCCGCATGCGCGGAAAGAAAAAGGCCCTCGTCCTCGACGTGGCAACCTCGCACACCCTTGGAGCCTCCATCCACCGGGAAGAGATCGCAGGATTCTTTGAATACCATACCAGCGACATCACCTTGGAGAAGATAGAGGATCTGCTCGTCAAGTTGAGCAACGGAGAACTGGCTCATGAGAAAATCCTTGAACAGGGGGGGCATGGTGCTTATATACGTAAGCCTATCGGATTCTCTGAGGTGGAAGTGATAATTGTAACAGGCCCAAAGAGGGGTCTGCTCAGGGGGACCCGCCTTTCCATACTCCCTGGATCACCCTTGGGAGACAACATGATGACAGGCACGGTTGGCCTCCTTGAGGCGGTCCGCAGGAGAAAAGGGCTCAAAGAGATCACCTATGAATAGTGCCCAAGCACCCGAATCGATAGATCCCTAATGGTTTGCCCCTGGGGCACCGGATGGAGCGACATTTGCAACACTTTCTCGACTCAAAAAACAATTGTAAAAAGGAGCTAGAAAGGTTAAGAAACCTATACTTCTTCACTTTGAACCCGGAAGTTGGGGAGGGACCAAATGCAGCCTTTTCAAGACTATTTCGAGTGTGATGTTTGCAATAATAGAAGATTTCTGAAGATCTACCAGTTTTCCATGCGATTCCGTGGTGTGAATTTCTCAGACGAGCTGTTCTACGACAAGCTGACCGATGAGGTATATCAATGCACCAAATGTGACAAGATATTCACCAAAGAGCAGATTGAAGAGGGGCTTGCAAATTTCAAGAGAATTAGGAAAAAAGCAGGCTGACAGGCTCTAAA
>JAFDIC010000177.1 GCA_019308525.1 Deltaproteobacteria bacterium | reverse complement strand
GAGGTATCCAAGGCCTATGTCACACACTACCTTTACGCCCCTGTATATGGGAGGCACGGACGCAAAGAATTCCGCTGCTTCGTCGAATGTCAATTCCAGGACCTCAGAGATATTCTTCCCCTTGTAAGTGATGTCAAGGGTCTCCCTGTTGAAGCGTTTTCCGTTACAGACTTCGCAGTTGATGTAGACGTCGGGGAGAAAACTCATGGCGACTTTCAGGTACCCATGGCCCTTGCAGGCCTCACACCTTCCTGCTGGCACGTTGAAGGAAAACCTGCCGGGAGCATACCCCCTTGCGCGGGCAACAGGGGTCAGGGAGAAGAGTTTCCGGATTTCGTTCAGGAAACCGACGTAGGATGCAGGGACCGACCTGGGAGTGCGACCAATGGGGCTGTGGTCCACTTCCAGGGTCCTCTCCAACTCCTTCCACCCCTCTATGGCCTTGCATGCCACCCCGGGATCTTTACGGCCACCAAGGAGGTTTCGGACCCCTTTGAAGAGGGTCTCCTTGAGCAGGGTGGACTTGCCCGATCCGGATACCCCGGTGACACAAATCAGGGTACCGAGGGGGAAATCCACGTCTATGCCCTTCAAGTTATTTCCCGAGGCCCCTTTCACGCGCAAAGACCCGCTCTTTTGATAGGGCCTGAGCCTTGAGGTAATGGAACGGTGCCTCCCGGCAATGACCATGCCGGTGATGGATGTGCTTATCCCTTTCAGGTCCGACGGCGTTCCCGTGGCCACGACCTCACCCCCGCGCTGCCCTGGTCCCGGCCCAAGATCAATAATGTAATCCGCCTCTCTGATGGTCTCTTCGTCGTGCTCCACCACGAGGACGGAGTTGCCCCTCCCCTTCAGCTCTTTCAGCGCGTCCAGCAGCATCCGGTTATCCCTGGGGTGGAGGCCTATAGTCGGCTCATCCAGGATGTAGCATACGCCTGTGAGGTTTGACCCGAGTTGTGCCGCAAGCCGAATCCTCTGGGCCTCCCCCCCGGAAAGGGTCTCGCCGCTGCGATCCAGGGTTAGGTAAGACAGGCCCAGCCTGTTCATGAAGGAGAGTCTCTGGTAGATCTCTGCAAGGATGGGCTCCGCAATGGAGCTTTCCCCGGGGGGAAAAGTTAAATCCCGGAGCAGCCTGTGGAGTTCCGATGCAGGCCTCTGCACCAGGTCCCAGATGGAATACCCGCCTATCCTGACTGAGACAGCCTGTGGCTTGAGGCGGCTTCCATTGCATCGGGGACAGGTTCGGTCCCGGTCCCTATCGTCTCCGCCGACGGTCCCCAGGCCATCACACCAGGTACAGGCACCCTGCTTGCTGTTGAAGGAAAAGAGCCTGGGATCCAGATCAGGGACACCAATACCGCAGACAGGACAAATGCCACGGAGGCTGAACACTTCTTCGTAGCCCCTGCCATCAGATACTATGAGGCTCCCCTGGCCCTCTTCCAGGGCCTCGTTGACCAGAGAAGCCAAGCTGTCGCTGGGGAGTCTGCCCACGAGGAGCTCTATTGTATGCTCCTGGTACCGGTCAAGGGACATGTCCTCTGTGAGGGTGACAATGCGTCCGTCTATTCGGGCCTCCCGGTATCCTTTCCGGACGGCCTTTGAGAGCAATTCCTTGTGGAAGCCCTTTCTTCCAGAGACCTTTGGGGCGTATATCAGTGCACGCGTTGCCCCGTATTTCTCCGCAATGTGGGCTGTTATTTCCTCCTTTGAAAGGGCCTGTAGCTTCCTGTTACACCCAGGACAGTACTGGATGCCGACTTTGCTGAAGAGCAACCTCAAGAAGTGGTAGATTTCCGTGAGGGTAGCAACAGTGGATCGCCTGCTGGCATGACTGATGCGCTGCTGGATGGCGACCGTGGGGGGAATGCCTGAAATGGAATCCACATCGGGCCTTTCAAGCACCTTGACGTACTGCCTGACGTAGGGTGCCAGGCTTTCCAGGTATCTCCGCTGGCCCTCGGCAAAGATGACATCAAAAACAAGGCTGGATTTTCCCGAACCCGACACTCCGGTGACGACTACCAGTTTCTGGCGTGGAATGGAGAGGTTGACATCCTTCAGGTTGTGTTCCCTGGCCCCCCGGATTTCGATGGAAGCAGTCTTCCTCCTCTTCCCCGGGCCGGAAGCCTTTGCAGGAGCTACAAAGGACTCCAGGTGCCGCCCATCTTCGAGGTACTTTTTCAGGAACCTTCCGGTATGGGAATCCCCGTGATCGGCTACCACTTCAGGGGGGGCCGAGACGACGATCTTCCCCCCCTGTTCACCCCCCTCAGGGCCTAGGTCTATTACCCAGTCAGAGGCCTTTACCACGTCCATGTTATGTTCTATGACAAGGATAGTGTTCCCCTTTTCAACAAGCTTCCTTAGGGCCTTTAGAAGTTTCTTGATGTCATCGAAGTGGAGCCCCGTGGTAGGCTCGTCGAAGATAAAGAGCCTTCCCCCTTGGCCATCATTTCCGAGGTATCTGGAAAGCTTTAGGCGCTGTGCCTCTCCACCTGAAAGGGTGTTCAAGGGTTGACCCAGGCGCATGTATGCCAGGCCCACATCTATCAGAGGCGTCAGGGTATCGCGGATACTGCGATCCTCGTCAAAGAAGCCCATGGCCTCTTCTACTGTCATGTTGAGGATATCGTATATGTTCTTACCCCTGTAATGGACGGCCAACACCTCTTTCTTGAAACGCCTTCCCGAGCAGTCAGGACAGGTTATGAAGACGTCGGAGAGGAACTGCATTTCAACCTTCTCAAAACCCGCCCCCCGGCAGGTCTCGCAGCGGCCCCCTGCCACGTTGAAAGAGAAATGCCCCGGGCCCATATCCCTGGCCCTGGCATCTTGCGTCCCTGCAAGTAATTTGCGTATGGGATTCATGGCCTTTGTATAGGTGAGGATATTGGCCCTTGGGGTGCGGCCGATGGGCCTCTGATCCACCAGGAGCACATCTCGGATATGCCCAATCCCGGAAATTCCCCGGTGCATCCCAGGATGACCCACGGGCTCGCCCTTGGCCCTCTTGATGGCCTTGTAGATGATCTCCTCTGCAAGGGTGGATTTCCCGGAGCCCGAGACACCCGTGAGGCACACAAATAGGCCGAGGGGGATCTTGACGTCGATATCCTTGAGGTTGTTCTCAGAGGCCCCTTTTATGAGGAGCCATTTATCCCTGGATGGTTCTTTCCGCCTTTTTGGGACGGGAATCCGCTCTATGCCCCTCAAATATCGGCCCGTAAGGGAACCGTTCACGCCGCTGATGGGGCCGAAATATATGACCTTTCCCCCTTGTTCGCCCGCTCCAGGTCCCAGGTCGAGCATGAAATCGCTCTCTTTGATTATCTCGGGGTCATGCTCTACAACCACCACCGTGTTTTGCAGGTCTCTGAGGGCCTTAAGGATGCGAATTAGCCTGTGGTTATCCCTGGGGTGAAGGCCTATGCTGGGTTCGTCCAGTATGTAAAGGGAGTTCACCAGGGAGGAACCCAGGGCGGAGGTAAGGGCGACCCTCTCTACTTCCCCCCCGGAAAGTGTCCTGGACTGACGGTCCAGGGTGAGATAATCCAGTCCCACGTCCATGAGGTAGTTGAGACGGTTCCTTATCTCATCCAAGATCAGTTTGCTCGCCTTGTCACCGGGAGAGACCCGGACGGAGCGGAAGAAATCAGCGGCGTGCTTCACGCTGAGAGCATAGATCTCACCTATGTTCCTGGAGTTGATGCGATAGAGCAGGGCCTCCTCCTTGAACCTGGTCCCTTTGCAATCGGGGCACGGCAGGTAGCTGCGGAACCTTGACAGGTAGACCCGTACGTGCATCTTGTAAGTTTTTGTCTCAAGCCACTCAAAAAAGCCCCTGACACCATAGAACTCATTTGTGCCCTCTATTATGGCCTTCTGCTGGGACCTGGAAAGCTGCTCAAATGGTACATTGAGGGGTATGTTTTTCTTCTTGCAAAAGGCCATAAGATCGTGGAACTCCATGCGGCCGTCTTCCTGCCTTCCCCAGGGCTTGATGGCCCCCTCCATCAAGGAAAGGGAAGGATCGGGTATGACCAGGTCTAGATCTATGTCAATGATTCGGCCGAACCCCCTACAGGTCTCACAGGCGCCAACGGGGCTGTTGAAGGAGAAGAGGTTTGGGTGGGGCGACAGGTAGGTAATGTTGCACGTGGCACACTCAAGCCTGTTGCTGAAGGATAGGCGCCTCTTCCGGTCCACCCATATGTCCAGGCGACCGTTCCCGAACCTGAAGGCCTGCTCCAGGGAATCCACCACCCGTTTGCGGTCCGAGTATTTCAGGGGAAGGCGATCTGCAATGATGTGAAGCTCTTCCAGGGACCTCCTATCCTTTAGTTCATCCAGGGGCCTTATGTCACCCTTAGAGAAGTAGCGAGTAAAGCCCATTCGTCCAAGCTCCCGGGCAAGTTCTTCAAGGGAGCCCTCCCGGGGTGAAACCGGAAAGGTGATGAGGATTTCTGCTCCTTCCGGCAGGCCCTTCATGGCCTCCCAGACATGGCGGGGTGTTTGGGGAAACACGGGTTTATGGCATTTTTTGCAGTGGAGTTGACCAAGACGGGCATAGAGGAGCTTCACGTAGTCGGTAAGCTCGGTCATTGTGCCCACGGTGCTGCGTGAAGTACGGACAGGCTCTGTCCTGTCTATGGCGATGGCCGGTGGAATGTCTTCTATCTGGTCCACCAGGGGCCTGTCCATTCGTTCCATGAACTGGCGTGCGTAAGGAGAGAAGGTCTCGATATAGCGACGCTGGCCTTCCGCATAGAGGGTGTCAAAGGCGAGGGATGACTTGCCCGAACCGCTCACCCCGGTTACCACGGTGATCTGGTGGAGGGGTATTTCAAGGTCCAGGTCCTTGAGATTGTTCTGTCGGGCACCTCTTATCCTTATCCCTCCAGGACCTATTGTTCCTTTCCTTGCCAACTTTTCCTTCGAGTTCCTTTATGAAGTACAGTGTCTAGCTGATCCAGATTCTAAGTCCTTTGTCCGGGAAATCAAGGGAGTTCCCACGGGGGCAAGCGTGTCATTGGGCCAGTGCCTGCTCAAAGTCGGCAATAAGGTCATCGGTGGACTCGATACCTACCGAGACGCGTATGAGGTCATCGGAGATCCCCATTCTCTTTCTCTCTTCCGGTGAAAGGCCTGAGTGTGAGGTGGTGACAGGGCGGGTAATGAGCGTTTCAATGCCACCAAGGCTTGGTGCCACGAAGGGCAGGGTGGTCTTTTGGATGAAACGCTCTGCTGCCCCAATGCCGCCCTCGAGCTCAAAACTCAACATTCCCCCATAGCCGTCAAATAGGCGGGTCGCCTGCTCGTGGCTGGGATGGTTTTCCAGTCCCGGGTAGTTCACCTTTTTCACGGCTGGGTGTGATTCCAGGAAGCGGGCGATCTTTGAGGCGCTTTCATTCTGGTATCTCACCCTGACGGCCAGGGTCTTGATCCCTCGGTGGAGGAGAAAGCAGGCATGGGGGTCAAGACACCCGCCAAGGTGATTGAGCTTGTGGGTGATCCGCTCGACAAGACCTCTGCTGCCAATGATGGCCCCTGCAACTATATCAGAGTGTCCGTTCAGGTACTTGGTGCAACTGTGCAGGGAAAGGTCAAACCCCCACTCGGGGGGGCGGAAGTTCATGGGACTTGCGAAGGTATTGTCGATGATTGAGACAAGACCGCGGCCCTTGGCGAAGCGGACCACTTCCTCCAGGTCTATTACCTGAAGAAGGGGATTCGTAATGGTTTCCACCATGATGGCTTTCGTATTCGGTCTCAGTCTGGCCTTCCATGTCTCGGGGTCGTCTCCTTTGATGAAATCATAGGTGATGCCCAAATCCTTGAAGTCCTTTGTTATGAAATCATGTGTCCCGCCGTACAAGCAGTCCTGGGCCAGCAAGTGATCTCCGGCAGAGAGGACGGAGAGTAAGGTCGTTGTGATCGCGGCCATTCCGCTGGCAGTTACGAGGGCATGTTCAGCCCCTTCCAGGGCTGCCAGTTTTTCATGGAGGGCTTCGTGGTTCGGGGTATTGTTGAGCCGGATATACTTGAGGTCATGGTAGCTATCCTGGCCGGCATACTGAAAGGTAGAGGACTGAAAAATGGGCATGCTGACGGCACCAAGAATGGGAGGAGATGGTTCACCGGCATGTATCAATCTCGTTTCGATATTATGATGATATCTCTTCATCAAGAGCCTCCTTACTGTTCAGGTTTTTGACAGATGATTTGGGCAATCGCCCTCCTGGGTTCATCCAGGATTCCCTCGAAATAGTGGTAGATCTTCCAATCCTCGAAAAAGGACTTCAGTTCAAAGGGCTTCAGGAGGTAGCGCGGATTCTTCGGCCTCCCAAACCTGGCCTGTTCCCTGGTGAAGGTCTCGTAGAAAAGCAGCCCTCCACCCTTGATCGCTTTCCTTATGCAGGGGATGAGGGGCCTGTGGAGATAGCGGAAGACAATAATAGCACCGTAATGGTCCCCTTCCAGGGGATTGCCTGCGGCCTTTTCCAGGTCCACCTGCCAGAGATCGACTTTTACCCCCTCCCGATGTGCGAACGCCCTGGCCCTTTGGAGAGATGCCCCTGACCTGTCACACAATACAACGGGGAATCCCTTTCTGGCCAGGAAGAGGCCGTTATGGCCCGATCCGCATGCCAGATCCAGGATGGGGCCATTGAGACGGAGCCTGTCGAAGAGATGTGAATAGGAAACAAGCAGGGAGGCAGGCCTCAGCCGTGGTCCGTCACCTGCAGCCATGTGCGTATCCTGGGCTGCCAAAGGAATATGCCTTTCACCAGTTAGTAGACCCTCGAACTTGGCTCCAGTCCAGGTCAAGGTTTCTATCCAGGGTCATATCCACCCAAACAGAAGATCTAACTATCCCTTCGTTTCATCAGCCACCCGGCGAATGATGTCAATGGCCTCTTCAACCTGGGACCTTGTCACGTCCAGGTGAGTCACTGCCCTCACCCTGTGCCCGAAGGTAGGAGACACGCGCACACCCTTGCTCATGAGCATCTGGTTGAATTGGGCTGCCGTGAGTCCCAGATCGGACACTTCAAAGAATATGATGTTGGTGTCGACGGGCTCCACCCGGATACCTTCTATGGCAGAAAGGCCCTCGGCCAGGATCCTGGCATTTTCATGGTCCTCGGCAAGCCTTTCCACGTGATGCTCAAGGGCATATACCGCGGCGGCAGCTATGATCCCGGCCTGGCGCATTGCACCGCCGAACTGGTGTTTCCAGCGCCATGCCTCCTTGATAAAAACCCTTGAACCTGCCAGCGCTGCTCCGACAGGCGCGCCCAAGCCCTTGCTGAAGTCAATCCACACCGAATCGAACAGGGCCGCGTATTCCCTGGCAGGGATGCCTGTTGCAATAACCGCGTTCAGCAGCCTGGCGCCGTCCATGTGGCTTGCAATGCCGTGCTTCAGGGCTATCTCCGAGATCGCCCGCATGGTCTCCAGGGGCCAGATAGAACCTCCTCCCACGTTAGAAGTTTGTTCGACCAGCACCATCCTGGTGCGGGGGAAGTGGTTGTCATCAGGCCGAATCGCGGATTCAAACTGTTCCGATGAAAATATCCCCCTCTCACCCTCGAGGGGATATATGGACACTCCGGTAAGGGCAGCGGGTCCGCCTGCCTCATAGTGCCTGGTATGGGCGGTCTGGTCCATGACTATTTCGTCTCCATGGCTGCAATGGACGCGTATAGCCACCTGGTTACACATGGTGTCTTCTTTTCGTTGCTCATCTCCCACCTCGGCCGAGGCGATGAACTTCCTCATCTCGGGCGTTGGTTTCGTTACCGTGTCACTGGCCAGATCGATACGTATACCTTTCATTTTTCCTTCTCCCAATGCATACTGGTCACGCTCAAGAATTTCGGTGCATCTCCTGGTAAGAACCAAATAGCAGAGCGCGAAGATTCCACAAGCAAGATGGTTGACTGTTGCCCTTTTTACCTCTATTATTCCATCCGGTCCAGGATTGAGGTGTGGATAATCGGGTACTTTATAGGACAGGTATTGGCGTAATGCAAACAAAATCCGGTTGCCACTGGAAAGGGATCGCACCGGAAGAGGAAAGCGCCTTGAAATGGGAACACTCAGGATATAATATGGGAGCCCACTGGATGGCAAGGGATCGATTCATGGACCTACCCAGTCTCAAGGTTGATCCTGGTCCTGGATGGGAGGAGATAGCCCCTTGAGATATCAAACCAGGGAAAGATTAATCGATTTCGCAATACTGGTCGGATGCTTGTTGGTGCGATTTTGGGTAATCCCCAACTATATCGAGATCACGGAGGAATATGAACTGGCAAGCCTTTCTCCGGCATTCTTCCCTGTACTCTCCACCTGGGTCATCGCCGGGCTCGCGTTTCTGCACTTGGCTCTCGGGCTGATCCAGAAAAGATCTCCGATTGACGAAGCCGAGGCGGAAGAATGGTTGACCCCCCGGGAGGAATACAAGGCCTATGCCTGTACCCTGGTAATCATCGCATATTTCTTTGCCATGAAATGCGTAGGCTTCTTGATCTCCACGGCGCTCATGTTGGCGGCCCTCTTCGTGATCGAGGGTGTGAAGGGGCCCCTGAAGGTAGTCATCACTTCAGTATCGGTGACCATAGGGGTCTACCTCTTTTTTCTCTATGTCATGCAGGTCCATTTCCCCGTCGGCGTCATATTTGAGTAGGTCGAAAGGACATGATAGACAACGTCATTGCGGGCCTAACCATTATCTTTCACTGGCAGCACATCCTTGCAATCATTGTGGGCTCTACCCTGGGCTTGATCGTTGGGACGATTCCAGGACTGACTGCAACCATGGCCGTTGCCTTGATATTACCCCTGACCTTTGACCTGGATTTCGTCACGTCCATCATGTTGCTGGTAGGGGCTTACAAGGGGGGCATCTTTGGCGGGTCCATTACGGCCATACTCCTTAATACACCCGGTACCCCGGCTTCGGCGGCTACTGTTCTGGACGGTTATACCCTCACAAAGCAGGGCAAGGGTGTCAAAGCCCTCAAGATGGCAAAATACTCCTCAACCCTTGCGGATTTTTGCTCTGACCTGGTCCTCATAGCCGTGGCGGCACCCCTGGCATCCATCGCCCTCAGATTCGGACCGCCAGAGATCACCATGCTCATAGCCTTCTCCCTTACGATTGTCGCAGGGGTGGCTGGAAAATCCATGGTCAAGGGGCTTATTTCAGGAACCCTGGGGTTGCTCCTCGCCACGGTAGGTCTCGATCCCATCATGACAACGAGGCGCCTGACCTTCAACATTGTGGAGCTGGACAGCGGCATATCTCTCATCCCGCTCTTGATAGGGCTGTTTGCCCTTTCAGAGGTCATTTTCCAGCTGGGTAAGAAGTCGGTGACCGAGGCCGACCAATTTGTAATCAAGCACTCGCCTGACCCGGCTGACAACCGGGTCTCGTGGGCGGAATTCAAGGGCTGCTTCAGGACCATCATGCGCGGCACGGGCATCGGCACCGGCATAGGGATCATTCCCGGCATCGGCACCGGCATAGCCTCTTTCATGAGTTATGCGAGGGCCAAGCGTGTCTCCAAGAACGGGCACATGTTCGGCAAGGGTTCCCTGGAGGGTATAGCAGCCTCCGAGTCGGGGAACAGTGCAGTGGTGGGGGCGACTTTCATACCCTTGCTCACGCTTGGAATCCCTGGCGACATAATAACGGCGGTGATCATGGGCGCGTTCATGATCCAGGGGTTTATCCCCGGCCCCCTCCTGTTCAAGGATCATGCACAGATGATATATGCCATCTTCATCGGGTTCATCATATGCGATATCGTGTACTACATCATAGGTAGTATAGCCATGAAATATGCCGCACATCTGAGCAAGGTGCCCAGGAACATCCTGTTCCCGGTAGTGCTTCTCTTTTGCGTGGTAGGGTCCTATGCAATCCAGCACTCCATGTTTGACGTGGGTATCATGATAGTGTTCGGCATAATAGGGTTTTTCATGACAAAACTGGAGTTTGCCACGGCCCCGCTCCTGATCGCCTTTATTCTGAGCCCCATCGGTGAGGCTGCCATGCGCCAGTCCCTGTTGATGTCGTACGGCTCGCTCAGGATTTTCGTTACCAGGCCTATTTCACTCGGGTTTTTCATTTTGACCATTTTGACCACAGTAGGGCTCATCCGCGGCCAAAAGAAGAGGAGGCCCGGTGATTCTTAACCTTAATAACCCAAAAAAGGAGGATGATCTATGAGAGCAGTGAAGAGAGGATTTTTGGTATTGGGTTTGGTAGTGTTCATGGGTACTTTGGGCGTGCTTGGCGGGCAGCAGGCACAAGCGGCGTGGCCGAAAAAACCGATCACCATGTTTATTCCCTTCGCAGCAGGGGGTTCCATGGATGCAAGCGTAAGGGCTCTGGCCCCGGGTATGGAAAAGGTGCTTGGCAAGCCCATTGTATTGATCAACAAGACGGGTGGTACCGGGACAGTGGCCCTTGGCGTGCTTGCCGGGGCAAAGCCTGATGGTTACACCCTTTCGGCAGGCACTTCTTCAGGCATATTCAGGATTCCCGTCCTGCGCAAGGTCCCGTACAAACCCCTGGCAAGTTTTACATTTCTGTATTCATATGCCGCCGTTGCATCGGGCACCGTGGTCAAGGCGGATTCCCCCTGGAAGACCTGGGACGATTTTATTGAATATGCAAAGAAAAACCCGGGAAAGGTAAAGTACTCCACCACGGGTTCCGGTTCACCCATGCACGTTGCCATGGAGATCGCGGCGGAAAAACACGGGATTAAGTGGACTCATATTCCCTACAAGGGTACCATGCCGTCCCTGACAGCGGTGCTCGGCGGCCACGTGGATGCCTGCTCTGCCGGTCCCAAGTTTGTGAGCATGGTCCAGTCAGGGCAAATGAGGGTCCTGGTAGTCCATACAAAGGACCGCATGGCCGAATTCCCGGACGTGCCCACCCTGCTCGAGGTTGGTATACCCTATTACAACGACACGGTCTTTGGTCTCTTTGGGCCGGCAGGGTTGGATCCCGCGATAGTGAAGAAAATTGAAGATGCCGCGGAATATGCAGTAGATACTCCCCTGTTCAAGGATATGGCCAAGAAATTCGCCATCGTCCCCCTGAAGATGAGGGGCAGGGAATTCAGCAAGCTGCTCGAAGAGGGCTGGCCGAAACAGGTGGAAATCTTCAGGAAGCTCGGAAGAATAAAGGAGCCTGCAACCCAACCGAGATAGGGGCTCATGGGTCAGGGGAATCCCCCTGCCCCAATAAAGCCTGTCGTCCGCCAAGGCTTGGTTTGTTTGCCACGGCCTTGGTCCAAGTGTGTCTTTTCCTGAAAACCTGTCCTTTGGGATCGTCGAGGATCCCGCTTATGGGAGTCAAAGCGAATAATGGATACGGCCCTTCGACCTCCATGACCCTTGCGCCCTGAAGGAACCAATCGAATCGAGGATAACATCAGAGGCGCCTCGTGGGCACTGGGGCCCGTCGGAACTTCCTGACGATAACTATCCAGGCTGCCCGGGGATCTAGCGAAACATGGGTTTTTTGGAAGGGCTCTTTGTGATAGGAGCTATGAGAGAAGGGGTAATCATGAAAGAAATATCGGCAAGAAAAGTGATAGGGCTTCTGGCGGGCTTGGTCCTTGTGGCGACCCTGGGATGTGCGCCCGTGAAAACAATTTGGACAAGCCAGCCTGTTTCAGGGATGGTCTCTAACAGGTGTTTCGAGGCCAGATTGGAACCCCTTAAACAGGGACGCCCCTTTTTTGTCTCTTTTCGCCTGGAGGTGAAAAACCATACCCGGGATGATCTGACCATAGACTGGAACAAAACAGCCTATATTCACAACGGAGAGGAAAGAGGCATTTTCGTTTTCGCGGGGATAGACCCTGAAGATGTCAAGAACAGGAGCATCCCCCCTGATATCATTCCCCCGGGGCATACGTTCAGGAAGATTGTAGCGCCCCAAGATCTATTGGCCAGAGCCCCCATGAGGGCCCGCAGTCAGCCAAGCGGGATTGAAGCCGGGATACTACCCACGGGTGAAAATGCGATGCGGCTTGTGGTTGGATACAGGGGCGAGGAACTTGTGGAAACCATAAGTATAAAGATAATAGAGGAGAAGACAGGACCATAGTGCTGGAAGCATCCATGGCCTATAGAAGATCCCGCTCTGTGCAGGGGAGGACCAGGCCTTGGTTATCCCCAGAGGTGTTTTTTCTGTTGGAAGTTGTGTGTTCCACCTTGATCAAGCCAAAACCTCGATCAGGCGTTACCTGTTAGTCGTTATGGGTGATGGGTCTCGGCAGCCCCATGGCTGAAATGACATCTCCCCCCTGGTAGAGGTATGAGAATGGCGCGGCCAGCAGGGGTTGAATGACGGATAACAAATGACAGGTAACGCCTAGTTGAGCGTTTTCCCCTCAACGAGAAAAGGGAAGGCCCTTGAGAAGATCTCGTGCCTTTTCCTCCAAGGGCTTTTGCACACCTTCCTGGGTCTCCTGCCCCGGCAGCATTTTCTTCAGCTCAGAAGCCTCCGGGAGCCCCTTTTCCAATGTCCCCTTGAGCATTCCCTCGAGATCGGGTCGAAACTTTGGTGAAGAAAAGGTGCCCGTGATCAGGACAGGAACCGTGATACCACTGCGTTGCCGGGTGTCTCCCTGTCCCTTGATCGTACCGACGAATTTGGGCTCCACCCTGAAATCCAGGGTCTCCCTGACCAGGTCGGCTTTGCCTGCGGCCAGCAGCCTGAGAAGAGGAGATGTAAGCCTGGTTTTGGCCGTCTTCACAACTCCCTTTGTCATGGTAAAGGGGATGTGAAGCTCGGAGAAGTCCGTACGGGGCCGCTTTTCAGGCTTTTCTGCCAGGCCGAAGGTGGCCTTCACGTTCCTTACCATCCCCGCCAGGTCCACCCCCACAATGGCCCCGTCAAAGAAGCGCAGGTCCCCTTTTCCGTTCAGGGTCCTCTTGATCCTCTCAGGATCGTCCCCTGCCATCGCAATGTTCATTGTGGCCTTCAGAGTGCCTTCAATGATATCCTTTTTCAACAAATCCTTCAGC
>JAFDIC010000176.1 GCA_019308525.1 Deltaproteobacteria bacterium | reverse complement strand
ATGGCTCCGGTGATTTCCTCGAAACGATCTTGGACATCCAGGGGCAAAGGCCCTGCCCCTGATACCGCCATGATCAAGGAGCTCAAGTCGAACTCACCGGCCTTCGGGTGGTTGTTGATCTTGTTGAAAAGGATACTTACCCCGGGCATTATGAAGCCGTGGCCGGGACCGTATTTCTCGATCAACTTAAACAAATCTACCATGTCTGCCGGAGGTCTCGGCAGCAGAAGCTGGAATCCGGCCAAGCGGACAGCAGCATTCATTACTGTCGTCATAGCATAGGAGTGAAAGAGGGGGAGAACGCCTATGATACCCATACCAGGGCTCCTTTTCCAAAGCCAGGCCTCGCACTGTACTGCGTTTGCTATGACGTTCCTGTGGGTGAGCATGGCGCCCTTGGGGAGACCTGTCGTACCCCCCGTATATTGAAGTACGGCTATGTCTTCGCAGGGGTCTGTCTTGACAGAAGGCAAATGGGAGCCGGAGGCCTCCAGGAGCCCCATGAAACCGTGGACATGGGATGGCGTCTTTCCGCTTGGGATCTTTCTTAGGAGCTTCCCCAGCCACCGCTTGAGGACTGAAAAGCCGCAAAGATCCACGATATTCGTGCTCACCACATGTTGGACCTCTGTTCCCTTCAGGCCCCTTTCCGCTTCATCGTAAACCGCGTCCAGGAGGATCAACACCTTTGCCCCCGAATCCTTAAGCTGATGCTGAATTTCAAGCGCCTTGTAAATGGGGTTTATGGCAGTGACGGTCACACCCAGGAGGTGGCAAGCATAGTAGCTTACCACATACTGGGGAGAGTTGGGCAATAGCAGGGCACAGACATCGCCCTTCTTGAGACCCAGCCTCGAAAGGCCCGCGGCGAGGCCTTTTACGATCTCCCACAGCTCTCCATAGGTGATCTTGGAATCAAGGAAATTGACCGCTGTTTGGGAAGGGTATCTGGAGACGGTTTCCTTGAGAAAATCTCCAAGGCTGTAGTCCGGGTAATCCAGACATTTGGGCACCTGGGGGGGCCATTTCTTGTACCATATCCTGTCACCTAGGGTCCTTTCTGCTGCCATGTCACGTGCCTCCTGTGTCCTTTCGGGCCCGGAATACCTCCTGGGCTCTTCTGAGGCCGGCAAGGTCATCCACGCCGCTTACCTCTCCCTCGTCCCGGGCAAGGACATACTTGACGGAGAGGCCATCTCGGGCCATCATTTCTACGAGGTCGGTGATAAAGAATTCCTGGATCTCCAGCACCCTACCGTTGCGCTCCTTGCGAACCTTATGGGGTCTTTCTTTCAGCAGGGGAAAGTATTGCAGGAGATCTTCCCTCCTTGCTGCATAGATTCCGGAGTTGCAGATCTGGAGTGCATCCTGTCGCTCTTTGGGGTATTGATGCCAGTATTCCCATTCAATGATTCTCCTAACCATTCTCCCCTGTGTCTCTAACACACCATACTTTTTCTTGTCCTCGGGTCGAAAACCGAGAATCATCAAGCTTGCCTGTCCCAGGCCCTGGGCCAGGCCGAGATAGGTGGTCGCCCTAACGTTGGGGACATCTCCCATGGTGATGATGAGGTGGGGAGTTTCGATGGACTCGAGGAAGTCCCCGGCACAAAGAAGTGCCCCGCCTGTGCCATTCACTAAGGGCTGAAAACAGTAAGTCAGATCGAACTCCCTTGTAGCCGTTATGACTGAGTCGCTTTCGTGATTGACTACAAGTGCCTTTGGCCCGGGAGGCAATTGCGTCAGGATATGAATCAGTATGGGATAGGAGCCCTGGTAGGGCGAAGGCCCTGGGACAAGTGGCAGCAAGGTCTTGTTGCCGTGGAAGCCTTCCATTCTCGTGCCCTTGCCCGCTGCAAGAACTATGGATGCAATTTCCGTGCTCGTATCCAGAGAAGATTCCCCCATCAGTAACCGTCTCAAATACCTGTTGAGGACCAGGATTCCCCTTTCACCGTTTCAAGCATCTGGAATGATACAAATGATTCATCCTTGGACAATGACCGCCGCAAGCGGCCCTATTGCTGTTGCTTCTTGGATTTCGCCCCGCCCCGGAGGCGTGGACACTGTTAAAGGATTATAATAGATAAAGCGGTCTTTGCGGGCAAGAAGTTTCTTCGGGGGAAATCCAATATCAGAGGATTTTCCGGGGGGCAGGCATTTTTTTGTTGACCCGAAGACCTTCCAATTGATAAATTAGAGTGTTACTGGCGGAGGCAATGCTGAAAGGGAACGAGACTTTTGAAAAGGCCCCAATCTTGTTCGGGATCAAGGAAGGCGAGAATTTCAACCACAGGAATACCGTGAGTATTTTCAGGATTGAAATTTGAGCCTGATGCAGATATTGGGCAAAAGGGGGAGCTTTTCAAAGGTCTCGGAGCATCAGCCTTTGATTACCCCTATGGGCCTGAGCCGGGCCACTCTTTTGGCAAGCCCTGCGTTGTGGACGACCTCCACTACCCGGGATACATCTTTATAAGCCTCAGGGATTTCTTCTTTAAGTGTCTTTTTGCCCCTGGACTGTACGTATATACCCTTGTCTTCAAGCTCGCGGTTTATGGACCGGCCCTTGGCTGCCTTGACCGCCTGGTTGCGACTCAAGACACGGCCGGCACCGTGACAGCTGGACCCAAAGCTGTCTTGGAGGGCGCCTTCAGTGCCTGCAAGTACATAGGAAAGGGTACCCATATCTCCCGGGATGAGGACCGGTTGTCCGGCACGACGATAGATTTCCGGGACCTTCTCATGGCCGGGCGGTAAGGAACGTGTTGCGCCCTTCCGATGGACACATAGCAACAGTTCTTGTCCATCCACGTCGTGCAGCTCTTTCTTGGCGATATTATGGCACACATCGTAGAGGAGCTGCATATCCAGCTCCCTGGGGCTGATGGAAAGTGCTTTTTGAAAAGTTTCCCTGGTAAAGTGCATCAAGACCTGACGGTTTGCCCAGGCATAATTGGCCGCGCAGGCCATGGCAGAAAGATACCGGCGGCCCAGGTCCGACTTAAGAGGTGCACATGCCAGCTGCCTGTCGGGTAATGATATTCCGGTCGTGGAGACGTGTTGGGCCATCTCTTTTAGGAAATCGTCACATATCTGGTGACCGAAGCCCCTGGAGCCCGAATGGATGAGGACAGTAATCTGCCCTTCAAAGAGGTTATAATCACGGGCTATGTCCTCATCAAAGATCTTGTCCACCACCTGGACCTCCAGGAAGTGGTTTCCGGACCCCAGGGTCCCCAGTTGGTCCAAACCTCTTTTGATGGCCCGTTCGCTGAGCACAGAAGGATCGGCGCCTTCCATGGCGCCACCGTCCTCCGTCCTTTCCAAGTCTTGAGGTTCGCCGTACCCGTTTCTTACCGCCCATGCGGCACCCTCAACGGCGACCTTTGCCTCATCCCTCTTGGAAAGACGCAGGGGGCTGGTAGAACCGACCCCGGTTGGGATATCCTTGAAGAGGGCTGTTACGAGTTCTTTGATGACAGGTAAGACGTCCTGGGCCTTTAGAGCCGTGGTCATGAGGCGACAGCCGCAATTGATATCATAACCTACTCCCCCGGGAGAGACAATGCCCTCTTCCATGGTAAAGGCAGCCACGCCACCGATGGGGAATCCGTAACCCCAGTGCATGTCCGGCATGGCGATGGAATACCTGACGATGCCAGGAAGTGTGGCCACATTGGCAACCTGAACAAGACTCTGGTCCTTCTTGATTTCATCAATGAGGACCTGGTTTGAAAAAACAAGACCGGGTACGCGCATATCCCCTTTCCTGGGGATGAGCCAGCGGTTTTCATCAAGTTTTTCTAACTTTATGTCCATGGCATCACCTATAGGTCAAAGATTATTCTTGCCTCACATCTATCACCGAGATCCCTTACCTGGATCTGGTGGTAGGTGACGGCCTTTATTTCGCAAAGTATTTCATGGGAATTGGGGTCGAACGGGGTAACGTAGAGGAGGGCATTAACGTTGAATGAATCCATGTGCGCAATGGTGATATCTTTTACGACAAGGCCTTCTCCCTCAAAGAGGTAGAGGATCTCCCCGAGCCACCGGACCATCAGGTCAGGGAGATCCTGCCCCGATACCGAGATTTCCTTTGGCATGGCCCTGTCTTTACTTTCATCCTTGATCATGAGATCCATGAGGGCCAGCGCGGCATTCCTGAAGAGATCCTGGAGATCGGAACCATGGACCTCAATTCCCAGGTCTGCGGTATGGTCAAGAACAGTATATTTTTCCGCTCTTTCATTCATGATCAGGAAACTTAGTTTGAAGGGGCCGGAATTTCGTCCAACTCTGTATCCGAATCGTGAGGCCTTGGTATTTGTGGTACTTTGTGCGATTTGGATATTGTAATATTAATTACTCCAAGGGGGTTTGTCAAAGGTACCCCCGCCCGTTTTCGGGCAAATACCTGAAGAGAAGGATAACATTAACTCAATTCATGGGATTGTGCCCGGACCGAGAGGGAAGCTTGTCTCTGGAGAGAGGGCCCCCATGGAATCGGATAGAATATTTGAAGTAAAGAGGTAAGTATCATGCAATGCGCTTTTTGTCATGAGATCATTGAAGTGGAAGGAAGGGTGAGCAGACACGATACATGCCCCCACTGCGACAGGGACCTTAGGTGTTGCAAGCAGTGCAAATTCTATGATCCCAACGCTTACAATGAATGCAGGGAGGTCTCTGCGGAACGGATCATGGACAAGGAAAGGGCCAATTTTTGCGACTACTTCGTAATCAGGGGCTCCAAGCAGGGCAGCGGCAGCCATAACAGGACCAAGGAGGCAAAAAAGGCCCTGGAGGCCCTTTTCAAGAAGAAGTGAGCGTGGTGCGTACGGCACGCCTTCCTCTCAGAGCCACGCTCCTGGAATCCGGGACATGGCTCCCCGATTCACCACCAGACACCATTTCCCCGCCGGGGCGAGATCGACTGATAGCCATGTCACGCTCATCCCTCGTCGCTGCGGCGTACCTGAATGCACGCCTCACTTCTCCGGGGACCTCGCAAGCCTTGCCCCTGGTGGTTTGCTGGTGAATGGAGTTAGCAGCCCAAGGGCATTCGGTTTCGGCAGACAAACCAAGAGGTAGACGGCGGATTTAGGTCCCGGAAATTTCATTGAAAATAAAGGAAATTTTCGCTAATCTGAACACAATGGGTGTTGTGTCTTATACCAAACCGCAAAAAGGAGAGTTTCACGCTGGCATGGCTCTAGAAAAACAGTTTGAATCCATAGACAAGATCGAAAAGGAACTGGAAAAAGTACACTATATAGCGGATCGATCCCTGGCAACGGCCCTTTTCCTGGCATACAGGCTGGAGAAGCCGATTTTCCTGGAAGGAGAGCCTGGCGTGGGCAAGACGGAAGTCGGTATTGTACTGGCCTCCCTGTTCAACACCAAGCTCATCAGGCTCCAGTGTTACGAGGGCCTGGATGTGTCGACTGCGCTCTACGAGTGGAATTACCCCAAGCAGCTCCTGCACATCAGAATAGGGGAACTGGAGAAGAAGGGGAAAGAAGAGATAGAAAAGGCAATATACGGCCCGGAATTCCTGATAAAGCGTCCGTTATTGGAGGCTATTCTAAACTCCAATGAGCGTCCCCCTGTCCTTCTGATAGACGAAATAGATCGTTCAGACGAAGAGTTCGAGGCATTTCTGTTAGAGATCCTGTCGGACTTTCAGATAACGATCCCTGAGGTGGGAACCATCAAGGCGGAGAAAAGGCCCACCGTAGTGGTTACTTCCAACAGGACAAGGGATGTCCACGACGCCCTGAAGAGGAGATGCCTTTACCACTGGATCGACTACCCGAGCTTTGAGAAGGAGTGCAGGATCGTGAAGGCGAAGATCCCCGGGGTCGACAATAGCCTTGCAAGTCAGATTACGTATTTTATGCAAAAGCTGAGGACCGTGGACTTTCTGAAGAAACCAGGTATCTCGGAGACCCTTGATTGGGCAGCGGCCCTGATTGCCATGCAACGGAAATACCTGGACGAAGACATAGTCCTGGAAACCCTCGGGTGTATCCTGAAGTACCAGGAAGACATAAAGCGATTCAACGAGGAAATTTGGTCGGACCATGATCAAAGAAAAGAGTTTCTCAGGATACCACAGTAAGTCCAATGAACACCTCTCCCTGAGCGAAAGGGTCATTCTTTTTTCTCGCTTCCTGAAAAACAAGGGGTTCAAGGTCTTTCCTTCCAGCGTGGTCGACGCCCTGAGATCCGTCGAGGGGACAGGGATCTGCAACAGGGAGGAGTTCTTCTATTCGCTGAGGGCTAATTTCGTGACAAACGACATGGAGTGGAAGATCTTTGGGGAACTCTTTGAAGAATTCTGGCAGGATTTTGATATCCAGGAAGATGAATGCAAGGGAGACGACGAGACCCACGAACAAAGCGATGGTGAGGAAAGCGACTCTTCCAGCGTGATTCAAGTGGAATCAGAACTTCAGGTGGGTTCGATGTCCGAAGATCCTGTCGGGGATGATTCAGGCAGACCTGCCACTTACAGCCCCGTTTCAAGACTGGAGCGAAAGAACTTTTCCGAGATCTCCACGAAAGATATCCTGACAACACAGCTTATCCTGAGGAAGATCATATCACCATTCAAGACAGTGGTGAGGAGGCGCTACAGGCGGTCCAAGAGAGCCGGGGATATAGATTTTCGCAGGGTCATACGGCACAGTCTGAAGGCAGAGGGTGTGCCGTTGGAGCTTTTTTACAGGAGAAAGAAGAAGAGACTAAAGAGACTGGTGGTTCTGGCGGATGTGAGCGGTTCCATGGACCGCTATGCAAGGTTCGTGATGCCCTTTATCATGGGTTTGGCCGATATCGGCTCGAGGGTGGAGATCTTCGTTTTTTCGACTTCCCTTACCCCCGTAACACCCATCTTGAGGCGGTATGATATCAACAGGGCACTGGAAACAATCTCCCGCAGGGTGCTTGACTGGTCCGGTGGTACGAGAATCGGATATTCGCTTCACCAGTTCAACAGGGGATACGGGGATAGGTTCCTGAACAAACAAACAGTGATAGTGATCCTCAGCGACGGATGGGACCTGGGCGGAAGGAACATTCTCAAGAGGGAAATGGAAAACCTTAGCCGCAAGGCCCATGCGGTTGTTTGGTTGAATCCCCTGGCAGGAGACTCAGATTACAGGCCAATCTGCATGGGTATGCAAACCGCGCTTCCCTATGTGGATTATTTCTTCCCCGCCAATAATATGGAAAGCCTGAAGAGGGTAGGGAAGACCCTCTCCAGCCTGGTCATTCACTGATCCGCTTCCTTGATCACCTTGGTTCCGGGGAGTGGATCAAACCGGAAAAACCCCCTCTGAAACGCATCCCTGGATACAGGTATACCCAGGACAAAGCGGGTGACATCCCCAAGGTAATTGTATATCTCCACCATCCTGATGTGGTAGTCATCCCGGGCAATGGCGAGTTCGACATGCTCGATCTGGGGCCAGGGGGGACGAGGTGTCAGCCTTATGTGGTAATAGGCGCTGTCCGCTTTCAGGACCTCGGATACATCAAAGCGTTCTTCTACTTGCTTGAGCCCTTGAAAAATGCTGCTCAGGAGCTCCATTTCTTCTCCCAGTTTGCGGGCCGGGTACCTGTAGACGATTTCTTTGTCCGGGATGTACCACCAGAGTGTCTTTCCGTCCGATATCACCAGTTCCCGCGTGGGGGTCTGTTGCTCAACCCTCAAATAGTGGGGGGGCTTGAAATAGATGCGGACAAAGAGCCCAGGCAATGCGCCGTACCTTCCAAGTATACCGTCCAGGATATGGGCTACATCCTCTGTCCCTCCCCACGATTTTTCCACCGCGCCAAGGAGGAAAACAGAGAAGATAACAAGGAGAATCCTGCTGCGGCGGGTCGATGCCCTGTTCATCATTCCCCCTTTCTCCCGAATACCTCTCTGGGCCTTACTCCGTCAGAAGGACCTACGATGCCTTCCCTTTCCATGGCTTCGATCATCCTAGCGGCCCTGTTGTATCCCACCCGGAGTTTTCTTTGGATCATGGAAATGGAGGCCTGCCTTGTCTTGATCACCAGGTCAACCGCCTGATCGTATTTGTCGTCAAGCTCAATCTCTTGATCCTCGGACTCTTCGTCCTGGCTTACCCGGCTCAAGATCGTGGCATCATATTCGGGTTTCATCTGTGCCCTCAAGAAGTTGGTGATCCTTTTTACCTCTTCTTCGGAGATGTAGGCACCGTGTATCCTGATCATCTTACCCACCCCGGGCGGCAAGAACAGCATGTCCCCTTCACCCAGGAGGTGCTCCGCACCGATAGTGTCCAGTATGGTCCTGGAGTCGAATTTCGAAGAGACCTGGAAGGAGATGCGGGCGGGAAAGTTGGCCTTGATTATTCCTGTCAACACGTCCACCGAGGGCCGCTGGGTGGCGATGATCAGGTGTATGCCCGCTGCACGAGCCATTTGGGCCAGGCGTGTAATGGCCTCCTCCACTTCCCTGGAGGATGCCATCATCAGATCAGCCAACTCATCTATTACCAGGATAATATAGGGAAGCGGCTTGTGGAATCCTTCGGGATCGCTGGCGGAGATGGCCCTTTTCTCCCTAAGGATCTTTCGATTAAAAGTTTCTATGTTCCTCACCCCCCTGTCCGAGAGGAGCATGTAGCGGCGCTCCATTTCTTCAACGGCCCACCTGAGCGCCCTGGTGGCCTCCTTTGGCTGCGTCATGACCGGATAGAGAAGGTGCGGAATGTCCTTGTATACCGAGAGCTCGATCCTCTTGGGGTCAATGATGAGGAACCGAACCATTTCAGGGGAAACCTTGAAGAGGAGACTGTTTATCATGGCATTCAGCAGAACGCTTTTCCCTGTCCCGGTGGCACCGGCGATCAGCAGGTGCGGCATCCTCGTAAGGTCTGCTACGGCCGGCGTCCCGGTGATGTCCTTTCCCAGGGCGAGGGTAAGCTTATAGCTGGAGTTTTTGAATTCCGGACTGGAAAAGATCTCGTACAGGTATACGGGCTCCCTCTTGTTATTGGGTATCTCGATACCAATGGCCGCCTTTCCGGGAATGGGGGCCACGATTCTCACGCTGGGCGCCCTCAGGGCCAATGCCAGGTCATCGGAGAGACCGGCGACCTTGCTTATCTTTATCCCGGGAGCGGGTTTGAATTCGTACATGGTTATGACAGGTCCCGGCTGGATCTCCACCACTTCCCCTTCCACCCCAAAGTCCGCCAATTTCTTTTCCAGGCGCCTCGCATTCATTTCCAGGCTTTCTTTCTGGATTTCAACACCCGCGAGCTTGGGAGGTTGATCCAAAAGGTCCAGGGTTGGGAGCTTGAACTCTCCCGCCACGTTCATGAAAGGAAAGGATTCTTGATCGGTCTTCTTCAGGGGCTCTCTCTTGGGCTGAACTATGGTCATCTTGCGTTTGGGCCTGGACTTCTCTTCCCGGAATAGTTTCTGCCGTACCTTTTTCTTGCGCCTCCTCTCCCTCTTCTTGACCAGGAATTCTCTCATGGATTTTGTCAGGAGGACCAGCCAGAGATAGATCCTTGAAAGCAGCCAGCCGAAGGAGATCCTGGTAATCGACATGAGAGATATGATGAACACCACGGAAAGCAACACATAGGCCCCGAAAGTATTGAGGAACCCCTTCAGGAAACCGGAGATGATATGGCCTGCCAGGCCGCCGGCTATTATGGCGGCCCCTCTGTAAGGGATCATTCCAGGCCAATGGAGGGCTAGAAGCCCTGAA
>JAFDIC010000632.1 GCA_019308525.1 Deltaproteobacteria bacterium | reverse complement strand
CTTTTTTGCGGAGGGAGTATAGCGGAAAAGGCCTTGTGGGTCAAACGAAATCTGACCGCAGGATGTTGTGGCTGCAACTCGAGGGCCTGAAATGGGGACCCGTGCCCAGCAAGAGCGTGAATACGGACACAGTGCCAGGGGGCTTGATCGTGCCGGAAGGGCGGGAAATCGAGGGAATTTGGGTAGACCTATCCTCTCGTCCCCATCTTGTTCTTTCAAAATCAGGCGGGGTAGACCTCGCCTAAGGCGGGCAGGCCTCTGGATACTCCGGGTCTACATAAAGCCACTTGTCAGACACGGGAAGCTGGGACCCGGAATAGTCGATGCTGTATTCGGGGGTCTTTTGTGGCCCGGTTGCTTTGGGTGGGGGCCGGGGATTTACCTCCCATAATCCCATGTGCTTGAGGATCTTTTTTATGACATCTTCATCCTCTATCACACTGATGACTTTCATCTTTCCGGAACATTTCGGACACGTCAAGGGATCCACCTCATAGATTTTCTGGATCAGTCTGGCCCAGTTTTTCCGGTATTCACTGCAAGACCCCTCAGGCTCAAGGATGGAGGGGATCAGATCGTCCTGATCCTCTCGTTTTCGCTTACCACGACTCACGTTACTGTAGTAACCATAATACCGGACCATCTGTTCCCCCTTGTTGGGAACATGGCAACACATGGCCGCCAACCATTCCAGGGAGTCAAAGACCTTTTCCTCCTTTCCATCCTTCGATCGATAAATCACCTGGGACTCTTCTGGAATGTAGGTCATTCTTTCCTGGGAAAATGATGCCCGGATGATGTAGCGGGCCAGGTTCTCAATGGCCTCTTCCTCTCCGGGCTGGATCCTGGAGCCGCAGAAAACGCTGAACCCGGAGTGTCGCCATGATAGAAGCATGTTGATCAGATCTTCCGTAATCTTGCCTTTGGAAAGTAGCATCTTGAAGACCTTGTGCCGGAAGATCTCCTTCAGGTGTTTCAGCTCGAACAACGGTGCTACACGGAACATGCCTTTTCCATAGAAACCTCCATCTGTGCATAAGACATGGCAGTGAGGGTTAAAACCCAGGAAATCCCCAAAGGTCTGGATGGCAATGACGGCACCTGGGACGGCATCCTGCTCCGGGACAATGATCTGGAAAAACACTTTCAGGGAGTCCCATGCACATCGGCTCAGTTCGGAGAGGAGTCTTCGGTCATAGAGGAACTATCTTCTGAGGATCTTGGGTATACTAAAAATGAAATGACGGTGCGGAACGGCCTTGAGGATTTCTTCACAGAGCCATTCCCCGACCCTTTTTTGATGACAAGATGGACAGAAGTGGCGGCGCTTACACGAGAAGGCTAAAAGATACTCGTGGCCGCAGTCTTTGCATCGGACCCGGGCGAAGCCGTTATGGAGGATGCCGCAATCGAGGTAACGGTAAGTGACCGTTTTGACATAAGAACGAAAAAAACCATACTGTTTGGTAAAACGGTCGTCGTAAACCTGTTCAAATCTCTCAAAATGGTCCTCAACACATTGATAATATTGAGATTCCTGTGGCTTTCGAGGGCGATAGACAGGGGATGTGCTGAGCATCGGGTATTTTCTCCGAGGAAAAATAGGGCAATACCCGACAGTTTATACTGTAAGTTTACCTGAAAGTAAAGAGGTAAATAGGTCCGCAGGATCATACAGAGAAAGATAGGCGGCCCCTGGGGCTAAAGGGACCCTGTTCAACCCCAGTACGATCCTCCACAGGCGGATAAATCTCCCGGACCTACCCCAGAGGAATGGACTTCGTATTCCACAGGGCAAGCGGGGCGCGCGGGGCCCCGTGAACGGGATCTCCGCTTCGCTACGACAGGCGGGGCAGGGGAGGGCGTATGGCAATCAGGGTTGAAGCGTAATCCTCTTATGACGGGGTCTTGTGACTGACCTATGCAGGGGTTGAGAATGGGGATGGAAAAGGGCGCTTTAGAGTTTTCAGGCTGCCACAGTCTCAAAAGCGACGTGGAATTTCTCTGCTTCTGAAAGCCAGTAATTTAGTTTTTCAAAGCCAATCACGCGGCCTGATTTATCTTTCATCAACACTACTTCTTCACCGGTCTCCTCACACACATATTCTTCTCTTGGATCTGAGAACCATACGGTAAGGGTATTACCTTCTTTGTCATAAAAAACCTTTACGTGGGCCATATATGCTCTCCTTCCTTTATTGCATCAGTTGGGTAAGCTGTGATAAGAAACCCCTCACCATCGAGCCTTTTTGCGACAGCACAAATCCAATGTCCTGAACCCTGCATCTTATAGAATAAGAAGACTTTGGGGTCGCTTCGACTTACTCTAATCTGCTCAGGGTTTTCCAAAACCTCTTTTACATTACCTTCAAAGCCAGCCATTAACGTGGGAATCCAGGCTAATGCTGTTCTTATTTTGTAATAGTGACGTTCTGAATCAGAGACTTGGCGCATAAATTCTTTGCTCATTAATTCACGTAAAATTCTATTATCGTCATGTGACAAAATCATCTCCCTTGTTTCAGCCGGAATAGAATTTTCGTTAAGCGTAATATTTTGTGGTTCATCCGACTAAAGCGTACCTGGCCTCGTGGATGGCCAGGATCTTGAGTTTGAAGAACTCCACATCCCGGAAACCATAGGCCTGTCGTTTCATGGTTTTGATTTTGTTGT
>JAFDIC010000175.1 GCA_019308525.1 Deltaproteobacteria bacterium | reverse complement strand
AAAGCCCTCCAATATCTATTAACCCGCTCGTTCTACGCCAAGGTGTTGGCTGTGAAACGGGTGACCTCCAACAAGGGGAAAAAGACCCCCGGCGTTGATGGCGTCCTTTGGCAAGGCGCCCGAGCCAGATGGCGGGCTGCATGCAGCCTGCGGGCCATGAATGCCGCTCAGGAGTTAAACAGCCGGGCAGCTCGCCAGGAGTTGCCTTTTGAGAGGCTTGAGCCCTGTGATGGGAAACTATCGCGCAGGGTTCTTAGGGGGAAAGGGGTGGCAACACCCCTGAGCTACCCGGTACCGCCAATAGATTGACAAGAAAGATGATAGGTAATTCTATGACAATGAAAGAAATTGAGACGAAGGAAAAAGTTTTGAAGTTAATTCGCACGAACCAAGACAAAATAAGGTCTTACGGAGTAAGGAAATTGGGTCTCTTTGGGTCCTTTGTCCGTAGTGAACAGAAACCGGAAAGCGATATAGATTTACTAGTGGAGTTTGAGCAAGATAAGAAAAGCTTCGATAATTTTATCCAACTAGTCTTTCTTTTGGAGGAAATCCTTGAACGCCGAGTAGAGCTAATCACAAGTGATGCTCTCAGCCCGTACATCGGACCACATATTATTAGAGAGGTGGAATATGTCAATATTTCCTCTTGAGTACCTGCACCATATTATGGATGAAATTGAATATCTCATTGATCGGTCAGCAAATTTAAGTAAAGAGGATTTTCTTGACGATGAAACCCTGAAAAGGGCCTTTGTACGAAGCAAGGAGCTTCGCGGATTCCTCAAAGGCATGAATACTGAATTCAAACGTGAGGAAGATAGATTATGAATATTGTTGATTCTTCCGGCTGGCTTGCATACTTCGCGGACGAGCCGAATGCCAAACATTTCTTGGCACCTCTGAATGACACGGATTCGCTGGTTGTTCCAACGGTAACGATATATGAGGTCTTCAAGGTAGTTCTTCGTTGGAACTATGTCTGCCAGCGTTTAGGCGCCGACATAGAGAACCCCTTTGACGATGTTTTTCGAGTGACCTCGACCCCCGAAAGAAACGATTTTGCCCGTGCTCCGAATATTGTTGCGCGGGCAAGTTGTTCGGGAGGTAAAGGTCCAGGTCTTGCCATTCCCGGACTCTACTTCCCCAGGACCTCTTCTTCGTAAATGGCCCCGGGCATGAAGATCCTTATTTTCGGGGATTCCTCCAATCGGGAGGCCAGCTTCTTTTCCAGGTCTTTCCAGTGCTCTGTCTGATACCAGTCCTTCCAATCCTTGACATTGGACCAGGCGGATATGACCAGGACTTCCCGGCTGTCATCGAGATTGACGACCGTCTCGCCGCCTATGTAACCCCTGTTGCGCAGGGCCTTGATTCGTATCTCGTCGATGAGCCGGAGAATTTCCGGGGTTACGGGTTCCTTGAACTTCCTTTCAATCATTACCTTGATGCTCATAACGGTCTCCTCATCAAAAGGGAGTGGCAATTTGCCCCTTAATACCACAATGTGGCATCTAAGTCAATCATATTCTCCTGGTTCAGAGCAGTAGTTGCGAAAACAGAGAGAAGGGGGAAGTGACGCCAGAGGCATTGATTTGTTTATGGGGGGACCAGGAAGGAGGCCAGTGCGGAGAAGACAAAAAAGGCCCGGCATTCTGCTGCCGGGCCTTGCACACCTCGCAGGTCTAGACCCGCAACCCCTTGTGCTCAAATGAGACGGTACGGGTAGGCTCGTTTGGTCCACTCGCTCTCCGGAAATTCCGACTGCAGCTTCTCATAAGCCTCTTTCAATTTCTTGGGATCTTTGCTGCCCTTATACCCGCAGACCCCCTTGAAGAAGATGGCCTCGGGTGCCGAGCTGGTCTTCGGATACTCTGAGGCAACCCTGTCCAGTCTGGCAAGGGCCTCATCAAAGTCATCATCCGGCCTTTGTCAATAGAAGTGACCGCCTCAATCCCTAATCTTCCCAGCTGGCTTCCTTGTCCAATTCCGGAACGGGCTTGTGAGAGGAAGAATCCAAGCCTACTCAGCCAGCCCGGGAGAGAGAGGGCTGCAAAACAAGCAACTCTTCGTAAATCCATCTTTCATATATTTGTGTCCGTCCTCTGTTCCCGCATGTTAGATTACAGGCGAGGCAGCCGGGGCGGGGTTTATGACATGTAACACGAGAAGTGTTGAGGCAGGCTGCTTGTGGGTCCTTCAGAGTTTTCCTAACGTTGCTGACCATAATGGCTGCGTCACCAATACATGGACACACCCCTCCCGGAGATCTCAACCGCCAATGCGTGATTAGGGGGAGGCGTCGGTTATTTGAGGGCCTCAGCAGCCTTTAAATACTGCTCGCAAGCCTTTTTCTTTCCCTCGTCACTACCGGCCTTTTTCATGCAGTCCTGGTATTGTTCGACAAGCTTCAACCTTTCCTTATGGACCTTTTCTTGTGCCTGATAGGCCCTATCCTGAGGGCTCGAGCAGGCCAGGGTTATGCCCATAACGAAGGCAAACAGAAAGACGTAAATACTTTTCATGGTCCCTCCCTTCCCCCTTTGAGGAGAAAAAATGATGCTGGTTTTATCCACCAGCACATATATAGACAAGTGAGACCCATAAGTCAAAAGATTCTCTCTTACCGCAATCGCAATTGACTCTTTCTCCACCCCAATACTCTCCGTTTCACAGTCCTTTCACAATTGGCCCATTTGCCGGGTAAACATAGCGTTCTTAACCCCAAGACAGGACTTCAGGCCTGAGCCTGTAGTTATTTACTTACCGGTAGGTATAATTTTGTTGACCTGATATCCCATTTGTAGTTAAATATAGATTCTGGAAGAATGGAGGGGGCCTTGAAGAAGAGACAACATAGCCAGGAGTCAAGGCGAATAGTCATGGAGGCGGGTATCTCTCTCTTCGCCGAGAAGGGATATGCCAGCACTTCCGTGCGGGAAATCGTGGAAAGGGCTGGTGTGACAAAGCCGGTCCTCTATTACTATTTCGGGAGCAAAGAAGGCCTCTTTCTGGCCATATTGGACTGGGCCGCGGAGCAACTGGATATCCTGGTTTCAAAGGTGCTGGAGAGGCCCGGTACCTTCTTGGACCGGTTAACGGGGCTTTACCGGCTTGTATACCAGGGTATCCTGGACAACCCAAATCTCTTCAGGATGATCCATGACCTGGCATTCGGCCCTCCCCAGGGGGCCCCCGCCTATGACTTTGGGAGATACCAGAGAAGCATGGCAAGTGCCGTCAAGGCCATATACCTGGATGGATTGAAGAGGGGTGAGGTCATTGAGGCAAACCCCGATGAGGTGGCGATGTTGATACTGGCCTTGATCGATTTTTGCTTTCACAGGGACGCTCTGAGCTACTCGCAGGGGGGGGATACAGAAAGGCCGGAAGAATTGTTGTACCTCGCTTACAAGGGACTGGAAAATAGGCAAGCTACAAAGGAAGAGGCATGGACATAATGAACGGTGCAAAGGAGAAAAACCGATTTTTTCGATTCCTGTGGGGTGCCATTCCATGGGTTGCAGTTGCGCTCATAGTGGTGTTTGTTATTGGCCTTGGTATGCGTATAAAGGAAGAGAAGAAGCGATTAGAAGAGGAAAAGAAGACCGCCATAAGGAAGGAAGCTCCGCCTGTAAGGGTAATAACCCTCACCCTGGAGCCAAGGGAGATCAAGGATCAGATCACCCTCCCTGCTGAAGTGGAACCCTATGAGAACCTGTGGGTGAAGGCCGAGGTCCCGGGTCAGGTAGTGGAAGTACTCGTCAAGGAAGGGCAGATGGTCAGGAAGGGACAGGTGCTGGTAAGGCTCGACGATCGGGACTACAGGTCCCGCCTGGCCAGGATAGAGGCCAACTACAGGCTGGCAAAGCTTGATTATGAGAGACAACTCCGACTCGCAGAAAAGAAGATAACATCAGAGAGCAGGCTTGATGAGTCCGAGGCGAGGCTAAAGGATTTGATCGCCCAGCGCCGGGAGGCCAGGCTCGCATTGAGTCGCACAAAGATCCGGGCGCCCATCGGAGGCCGTCTGAACGAGCTGCCCGCGAAAGAAGGCGACCTGTTGAAAGTTGGGGACCGGGTAGCACAAATCCTTCAGTTCGAGAAAGTCAAGGTGACGGTTGGTGTTCCTGAGAGCGATGTAGCAGCTTGCTTTGGCCTCAAAGAGGCGGAAGTGGTGATCGAGGCCCTTGACAACTACCGTGCCACGGGGAAGAAGATATTTCTTTCCCGAACCCCGCGCTCCCTTGCAAGACTCTATGACCTGGAACTCCTCGTGGACAACCCAGATGGACGCATACTCCCCGGCATGTTCGCCAGTGTCAAACTTGTAAAAAAAGTATTCAAGGACTCCCTTGCCGTCCCTCTCTATGCAGTCATTTCACAGGGAGAAGAGCGGTTCGTATACGTGGAAAAGGATGGCAAGGTGGAAAAGAGGCCGGTTGAACTTGGGGTATTGGTCGGCTGGGAAGTACAGATAACAAAAGGGGTGAAGCCCGGGGAAAGGGTCGTAGTGGTAGGACACCGGTTCCTTGAACACGGGCAAAGGGTCAAGGTGATAAAGAACGTAAAGAGCGCCGTTGAGATTCTGGGATCATGATAGTCACGGATATCGCAGTCAGGAAGAGGACAAGCGTCGTAGTCATGGCCGTCGTTATCCTGGTGTTCGGTTTCGTTGCCTACCAATCCTTACCAAGGGAGGCCTCACCGGACATTACCATTCCCTACGTATTCATCCAGACAGAGTATCCAGGGGTCGCGCCGGAAGACATCGAGAAATCCATCACCATACCGATAGAAAAGAAACTCAAAGGGCTTGAGGCGGTGAAGAAAATAACCTCTTCCAGCACCGAGGGCATGAGTTCAATAGTGATAGAATTCGTGGCAGGCACTGACATAGATGATGTGCTCCAGAAGACCAAGGACAAGGTGGACCTGGCAAAACCAGAGCTTCCCTCAGACCTGGAAGATGATCCAGAGGTGTTCGAGGTCAACATCTCGGAGTTGCCGATAGTGATCTATTCCCTTTCGGGGAGAGCGGGTCTCGTCAGACTCAAGGAGATCGCAGAGGACCTGGAGGAGGACTTCGAGGCAATACCAGGTGTACTGGACGCAAAGGTCACAGGGGGTCTTGAGCGAGAGATCCGTGTGGAGCCCTTTCCCCACAAGCTCGCCTACTACGGCCTTTCCATTACAAGGCTCCAGAAGGTGATTGCGGAAGAGAACAGGAACGTGTCCGGGGGGGCCATAAGGATGGCGGACGGCAGATTCCAGCTCAGGGTACCGGGCGAATTCAGAAGCCCTGATGAAATCTACGGGCTGGTGGTGGGCCTCCACCACGGTAGACCTGTTTATCTCAAGGACGTGGCAAGAGTGGTGGACGGGTTCAAGGACGAAGAGAGCCGTTCGCGGTTGAACGGCCGGCAGGCGATCAACATACAGGTCAAGAAGAGGGCCGGGGAAAACGTATTGCGGATAACCGAGGAGATGGACAGGATCATAGATGAAAAGCGGCCTACCTGGCCCAAGGGCACGGAAATAACCAAGCTCATGGACGAGGCAAAGAATATTCGGAACATGGTCGCTGACCTGGAAAACAACATTCTTACCGGCTTGATCTTGGTTGTTGCGGTACTCTTCTTTGTCATGGGGGTGAGAAACGCCTTCCTGGTCGCCCTTGCCATTCCCTTCTCGATGTTGATTTCCTTCATCATGTTGAAGGCACTGGGGATCACCCTCAATATGGTGGTCCTCTTTTCCCTGATCCTTTCCCTTGGGATGCTCGTGGACAATGCCATAGTCATAGTGGAGAATATCTTCCGTTATATGGAACAGGGTGTCCCACGTTTGCAGGCATCAGTCAAGGCGACCGCTGAGGTGGCCCAGCCCGTAATAGCCGCGACCCTGACGACCCTGGGGGCCTTTTTCCCCCTCATCTTCTGGCCGGGCATCATGGGGGAGTTTATGTCCTATCTCCCCATAACTGTGATCATAACCCTCTCAGCTTCCCTGTTCGTTGCAATGGTGATAAACCCGGCCCTTGCCGCCATCTTCCTCAAGCTTCCTGCGGGAAACAGGTTTGCAAAGCTCAGGGTGAACGCAGAAGAGATCGAGCGAGCCGGAGAGGCGCCTATTACGGTAAGGGGTCCGCTGCTCAAGGCATACAGGAGAATACTCAACAGCGCCCTCAACCACCGGGTGGCGGTGCTGGTCATGGCCTTCCTGGCCCTCGTCGCAATGGCCATGATCTGGGTTCAGAGGGTCGGCTTGGAGAGACCTGTGCAGTTCTTCCCGGACATTGAGCCTGATGCCATATATATCAACCTGGACATGCCGGAAGGCGCCGACCTGGAATACTCGGACAGGGTTGCCAGGGAAGTGGAGCGTGCCCTTTGCGGCGGTGACGGAAAAGGAGCAGGGATTTCACGGAAGAACACCGCAGATTGTCTGTCCTTGAAGACTTCCCGAAGGCTTCACACCCTGGCAACCGGAAGAAATGTTTACGGACCGAGCGATTTGCCCAACGTGGAATACGTATACGCCCGCACCGTATCCGTGGTAAGAGGCCAATCGGCCTTTGAAACCAATTCTCCCAACCACATCGGTGTCCAGTTTCATGACTTGGAGGAGAGGGTGGAGCCTTCCCCGGTCACGGTGGAGAGGATAAGGGAGAGGATCAAGGATATCCCTGGAGCGGAGATCAGCATCGCAGAACGAGAGCATGGTCCTCCGACCGGGGCACCCATAAACATTGAAATTTCGGGGGATGACTTCAGGCTCCTGGGACGGATGGCCCAGCAGATCAAGGAGACCTTGGAGAAAATCCCCTTTGTCCATGACGTAAGAGATGACTATGTTGCGGGATCGCCGACCGTGAGGGTCAGGGTGGACAGACAGCGGGCCGCACTCTTGGGGCTCTCTACCGAGGTTGTGGGCTTTGCGCTCAAGGTAGCCTTTAACGGGATCAAGGTCTCTACCTTTAGGGAGGGAGACGAAGACTATGACATCACAGTACAATTGCCAGAGTCCGAGCGCCGGGTGACGGATATCCTAAGAGAGTTGCTGCTCCCGACATCGGAAGGGTTGGTCCCCCTGAGCACCATCGCCAAGTTCGAGGTGGCAGGGGGTCTGGGCCAGATAAATCGAATAAATCACGAACGGGTGGTCACGGTCAAGGCCAGTGTGGACGAGAGGTACGTGCCGGGGCCCGTGGCAAGGGCTAAGGCGGAAAAGCTCTTGGCCGCGTTCACCCTCCCTCCAGGATACAAGGTTCGGTTCACGGGTGAGTTGGAGTTTCAAAATGAGGCCGAAGGCTTCTTGACCAAGGCCTTTGGTGCGGCCATCTTCATTATCATTCTAATCCTCGTAACCCAGTTCAACTCCGTGGCCCAGCCTGCGGTCATAATGACGTCAGTCCTCTTATCCCTTGGCGGAGTCTTTGTCGGCCTCACCTTTCTGGACATGCCCTTTGGGATCATCATGACAGGTGTGGGTGTCATATCCCTGGCCGGGGTAGTGGTCAACAACGCCATAGTGCTTATAGATTACACCAATCAGTTGAGGGACAGAGGGCTTCCGGCTAGGGAGGCAATCGTTGCAGCAGGTTGTACGAGGGTAAGGCCAGTGCTCCTGACAGCCGTTACGACCATACTCGGCCTGATCCCCATGGTCACTGGAATTGCCTATGATTTTCACGCGATGAAGCTGTCCACGGTAAGCGAATCGAGCCAGTGGTGGAGCCCCATGGCAATAGCGGTCATTTTCGGCCTGGCGCTTGCCACCGCATTAACCCTGGTAGTGGTGCCGACGTTGTATTCCCTGGTATATACAACG
>JAFDIC010000174.1 GCA_019308525.1 Deltaproteobacteria bacterium | reverse complement strand
GCCTTGATAGCCTCATCAAAGCTGACCGGTGAACCAGCTATTACCTCCGATACCCTGGCTACCCGCTCCATGTCTCACCTCCAAAAGATTGCGATAGGCTGGCATGACCAGCGTAAGTATCCGCACGATACATTTGAAACGGCATTAAGGAAGAAGGCGACTGCTCCACTGGGACTCCTGTTCCCAGCCCCTTGAACAATAGAGATCAACCCCTTACCTTTGAAAAGACAACGTGCTGAAATACATTCCCCAAACGTCAGCAGGACGTCCGTAACCCTTCCTGGTATCCTTGACAGAGTGGGTAATCAAAACTAGGATTACCAGATTATGATATGAGTAACAATTTAGCTTTACGAAACACGCCAAAACTACTGGTGCCCCAAATCCTTGAAGAGGGCTAAAATGTTACTAATATGAAAACTAGACGAGTTAGGTAAAAAAATCAATCATTTTGTTGTGAGTAACCATTCGATAAAAGGCAGGAGCGGCAAGAGAAGCAGAGAAGAGCTCCAGGAAGACCATCTCGACCTACTCGTCCGCCATGCTTTAGAATTTGGCATCAGGGTATCGGAAACGCAAAAGGAGAGGTTCGGGATCTACTTGGAGGAATTGTGGCGGTGGAACAGGAGAATAAACCTCACTGGTATCTCTTCGAGGCGTGGAATGGTTCTGGATCTTTTCCTTGATTCCATCATACCTGCTCCGCTTCTTCCAGCGGGCGCAACCGTACTGGACATTGGAGCCGGAGCTGGCTTCCCTGGTTTGCCATTAAAGATCTGTAGACCGGACTTGAGAGTGGCACTGGTAGAGTCCAGGCAGAAGAAAGCCAATTTTCTGCGCCACATTGTCAGACTGCTGGGTTTGAAGGATATCGAGGTTGTTCATGGCAGAGTAGGAAGTAGAGGCAGTGCGCAGGGTCTCCTGGCCGGATACCGGGTTGTCACGGCCCGGGGCGTGGCGGGGCTTGGAAAGACGATAGAATTGGCCGCTCCTCATCTGTTGCAGGAAGGAATGCTCTTAAGTTTCCAGGGACAGCGCATCGAAAGGTTGATAGCCCGATGCGAGGGGCTAATGGAAAGGTATGGTCTGATCCCTTACCAGAAGATTCCCTATGTCTTGCCGGAAAAGGGGTCGAATAGGCATATCTTGATATTTAAGAAGATATCCCCACAGGAAGGTTCGGGGGAAGTGCACAAGGCGAGAACTTGATCGACACTACATGGGCGGGCCAGGAGTACATGTTTCTCAAATCGGAGAGGTGTCAAACGACGAGGGCACCCAGGATAGAAGAGAGCTGAAGATCGATATATTGTTCGAGGCTCAGGCGATTCTTGAAATGCCATCTTTTCAAGACCCACATGTGCGCCATCATTATGATATTGTAAGACATGAGATCCAGGTCCACCTTCTTGAAAGTGTGCTTTTGTATCCCTTCCTCGATTATGGCAGAAAAGATCTCAGACAGGTCGACCTCGAGTTGCATTATTCGAGATTTGGCTTCCCTATCAAGGGAGCCTGATTTCTGGTACATGAGAAGAACCTTTTCACGATTTTGATCTGTGATCCTGAAGTACAGCCTGACAGCGATCGAAAGCTTTTCTTTGGGGTCAGGAGCCGCCTCCAACTCTCCCAGGAGGCTTTCCCTGAATGCCTTGAGCATATCCTCCATGATCATCTTCATTATTTCCGATTTCTTCTTTACGTAATGGTAGGTAACGGGGAGGCTTACACCGGCGAGCTCTGAGATTTCTTCTATGGAGGTGGCGGTATAGCCCTTCTGAGCATACAGGGCACTGGCGGCGTCGATTATCTTTCTCCTGACCCTGTCAGAGGATGTGATTTGATCCAGCACAGTCAATCTTGGGTGAGAGTTATCCATGATTCTCCACCGAATTCAGGTCCCTTCTATTGCATTGTTTGCTCATGTCATGATCGAGAAATCGGGGGTACCAAGAAATGGTTTCTCCCCATCAATAGATCCGTAAGATAGGTGGTAAGCGGGGTCCGATCTGATCGGACCCCTTTGTCCAGAACTACTCCTTTTGGTACTTGAAGGAAAGATTTACCCTTGCCCTGAACCTGCTGACCTTTCCGTTTTCTATTGTCATATCCAATTTCGTGATCTCCGCTACCCTGAGATCTCGCAGGCTCTCCCCGGCCGTCTCCACGGCAGTCTTGGCCGCCTCCTCCCATGATTTGTCACTGGTTCCGACCAATTCAATGATCTTATAGGTGCTTCCGGCCATGATACTCCTCCTTTTTTAGGCAAGCAGACAAAGTCGGGATATTCGAGGTCGCAACCCTTTCCCTCATGCCTGCACGTATGCTCGGTTATCAAAAGACAAGACCATTACATGATGAACTAAACTATAGGTTCGTAGGTTCAATAACAACTACTGCCTGCCACAAAGCTCCAGGGCCTACAAAAAAAATTGAACCACCCCCTTTCTTTTAGGTGATATTTTTCACAATCCGTGCCGCCTTCGTACTTCCCAACATAAATAAACACCTGTGAAAAAGTCAAGACATAACCGGCATGAAAATGAGAGAAATGGGTGTTCCTGGAGATTGCACCGTGCTCGATACTTGCACTCGGCAGGGGAATCATGGCGGTCAGAGGGAGACTTTCCCAAGAAAGCAGAAGGACCCAAGGGGCGATAAAGCGCTACTAATCCACCGGCTATGCCGGTGAGAATTGAAAGATCCTTGACTTTTTCAGAGGAGTTTCCTATTTAGAATCTCGGAACAGACATGGATTATGATTTAGAGCCATGATGGGTGCCCGACTCTTCCTGTTCTTCTGGGGTGAGCGGGTGAAAAGGGAAGGCGGTGCGAATCCGCCGCATTATGGCCGATGCTGTGATCCCGGCATGCAGTGATGCATGACGGCTCCCACGTGAAGTTCCTGCCCGGCGACTCCCAACCGGGCAAGCCATGCCCCCAGAAGCGGGGGCAGAGAGGCAGGATGAAAAGTCACTGTCCGCAGGTGTGGGCGGGAAGGCGAGCGTGGGACGGGAGAGCCAGAAGACCTGCCTGTCATGGGATAGGATAAGGATGGTGATGCCATTACCCCATCCTGGTAAGGGATTATTTCCCGCCGGGATGGGGTTTTTTCTTCATGGCAAAGGGAAACAAAGGGAACGCATCTAGGAGAGAAGATTATTGGAAAGGGGGGAAGACTATGAAATTAAAGGAGACGATTGACAGGATTTCGCCTGTGTCACAGGATTGGATGGGAAAGGCAAGGGAGAGGTTGGACAGCCTAACTAAACCGAGGGGAAGCCTGGGCATGCTGGAGATCCTCGCTGCGCGCTACGTGGCCATAAGAAGGCAGATTCCCATATCCATGCCGGGCAAGGATGTGTTTGTCTTTGTAGGGGATCATGACGTGGTAAATGAAGGTGTCAGCGCCTATCCTCAGGAGGTCACGGCCTTGATGGTAAAGGCCTTTTTGGCAGATAGGGCCGCTATCAACGTACTTGCAAGGAGTGTCGGCGCAAAGGTCTCTGTCATTGACATAGGAATGAAACAGGACTTGGGAGATGAGGGGGGGCTGATCAGAAGAAATGTGAGAAGGGGGGCACGGAACATAGCCCTGGGGCCGGCAATGGAAATGGAAGAAGCTGAAAGGGCCATTGAGATCGGTATAGAGATGGCGGAGCGGGCGAAGGAGAGCGGCACGGAAATGGTTGCCACCGGTGAAATGGGCATCGGGAATACCACACCTTCGGCGGCAATCTTTGCCGCGCTACTGGGTCTTGATCCCTCGGAAGTGGCGGGACGAGGTACGGGACTTGATGAGGCGGGATATAGAAACAAGGTCAAGATAATAGAGAGAGTGCTGGAAAAGAACCGCCGCTTTCTGAAAGAGCCTATTTCCATACTCGCATCTGTAGGAGGATTAGAAATAGCCGGAATATGTGGCCTTTGCTTGGGCGGTGCAGCAAACCGGATGGCAGTCATGGTAGACGGATTCATCTCCAGTGCCGGCGCACTGGTTGCCATGCGTCTGAACCCCCTGGTAGGCGACTATCTCTTCTTTTCTCACAGGTCTTCGGAAAAAGGACACGGGGCGTTTTTTGAAGCGGAGGGAATCCGACCGATGCTAGACCTGGATCTCAGGCTTGGAGAGGGCACGGGAGCGGCGATTGCCATGCAGATCATGGAGGACTCATTTATGATTTTCAACGGCATGTCCACCTTTGAGGAAGCGGGCATCGAGGCGGGAGCCTAGGTTTTTTCATGGAGGGGAAGACACAATGCACGGTGACAAGAAAAAGGGCACTGGCGGGCTGGTTACCGCCTTGAGGACGTTGACCGTCTTTCCCGTTCCTGGTGGAGAAGGGGGCACCTTTTCCGACTCCCTACCATGGTTTCCCTGTGTAGGCCTTATGCTTGGACTTATTCACTACCTCCTGGGGGCCGCATGGATGGGGGTATTGGCACCGGAATGGTCGTGGGGCGGTGCCCTTGTCCTGATCACGGCAGATATCATCATGACGCGGGGCCTTCACCTGGACGGTCTCGCAGACTGGGCAGACGCCATCGGCAAGGGTGGGGACAGGGAAACGAGGCTTTCGACCATGAAGGACCCTCATGTGGGGGCCTTTGGTGCCATAGCCCTGGTGGCGGTTCTCCTGGCCAGGTGGTCGGCCATGGAGAGGATCCTGTCCCAGGGATCCATATTGTGCCTGGTTGTCGTCATGGTGCTTTCACGGGATCTAGCCGTAGAGCTGGTGATTACTCTGCCGTATGCAAGGTCAGGGCAAGGCATGGGTCAGCCCTTTTCCCAAGGTGCCACCCAGTCCCAGAGAGTGAGGGCTCATTTGCTTTCCCTGGGGATTTGTATCTTGTTCGGTCTCCTGGGCCTTGTCTCTTTCGTGTTGGGGTGGGCCATATCAAGGGCTTTCAGATCAATGTTTACCAGAGACTTCGGAGGGTTTACCGGTGACCTCCTCGGCATGGCCATCGTCATCCTGGAGGTGGTATTGCTCTTTGTCCATGTCCTCTTGTTCCCCCTCTCATTGACCTATTGGCCATGGACCCTCCTCCTGGGCTGAGGGGGAAATCTCCCTCCTGCCAGTGAAAACATCCATCATCCATCCCTGACCGTTCATCAAGTTTAGTTTGCCATTGGCCAGGAAGTATAATCTTTCCTTTATTTGCTGCATTTTTTTTCATTTATTATGTAAAGACTCTTTCAACCCTAATGAACTAATCTGTAGGAGCAAGCTCATTAGGTACGAGTATGGAGCGAAAGCTAAAATAGTTTACCTTTACTTTGTTATCAAAGGCACATATTTTCTTGACTTGTCATTATTCTTAATATATTATCATTCCCACAATATGCTCTTTATAAAACCAACAGGAAAGGAGAGACTATGGCGACTGCTAAACAAATCCAATACAGGATGGGACAGGCAAAGAAAAAGTTGGCAAAGCTTAGTAAGGACGTCACAGCGACAAAAGCCAAGATCAAGAAACTAGAAGCTCAGCTTAAGAAAGCTAAGGCTGCGGAAAAGGCGAAGCCGAAAAAGAAAGCCCCTGTCAGGAGAAAGGCCAAGGCGTCCAGGTCAAGGAAGAGATAAGAGACCAATCAGGGAAAAGGTCCTGGACAGGCTGGGAGGGCTGAGCCTCACTGGCAAGGTCCAATTGTGTCTTTTTGAGCCCAGAGAGGCTCAGAATCCCAGATCTACCAGCTTCAGTACCATTTTTTTCCTGTGACTGCCGGGCCAATAATAGCGCTTGCAAGAAGGGCAAAAGCGTATCTGGCTCCCGTTTTCATACAGGACATAATCAGGCACCGTGTCCTTCGCGTCCTCCAGGTCGGCTCGTTGGAGGAGACGATTACAGTTCAGGCACCTGGTAAACCATCTTGTTCTATCGGGTGTGAGGCCGGATTCCCTGAGCTGCCTAAGCTGTTCATCCAGTCTTTCTGAACGGATCAAGATGCAATCCGGGATTTCTCCCACGGCATCTTTTTTCCGGGTCAAGAGTATCCTCCCCGTAAGAGAGGACGTGGCCATGCCTGGGGCAGAGGTATGTTTGATGTACACGGCGTCGTAACCCAGGACTCGAAGCCACTTGGCCAACTTGCCCAACATGATATCCACCAAGAATTTGGGTTCTTTGGCTTCCACTACAGCAGCTTCTCCCGATGAATCAACCCCATGAAATCAACTCCATGAATCAATATGCATTGACCGTAGCTTAAGCCTATTATAGACTAAATTTGATACGAAATGGAATGATTTGACACCGAGTGGGAAGATCTTCCCCCGTTGCAAGGTCCAAAGCTGGAGCTGTTTCACAGGATGGACAAGATTCTCATAGAAGGTGGAAATGTCCTAAGGGGAGCGGTACGCATAAGCGGGGCCAAGAATGCCGCACTGCCCATTATCTCTGCATGCATACTCACTGGGGGGTGGCACTGTCTTTACAATGTCCCAAAGTTGAGGGACATAAGGACCATAAGGGAGATAATGTCCAACATGGGGGTCCTTTTCGAGGAAGTGGAAGATGGTGGGCTCAGGATAAATTCAGATAATATTGCTGATCACGAGGCCCCCTATGACTTGGTGAGGACCATGAGGGCCTCCATCCTGTTGCTCGGCCCGTTACTTGCGCGTATGGGTCGAGCCAGGATTTCCCTCCCGGGGGGGTGCGCAATAGGGGCGAGGCCCGTAAACTTTCACCTCAGGGCACTCTCTGCCATGGGCGTAGATATGCACCTTGAACACGGCTATATCAATGCCAAGGTAGACAGGCTGAAGGGCGCGAACATTTTTTTTGACATTCCCACTGTTACCGGCACGGAGAACATTATGATGGCAGCGGTCACGGCAAAGGGTAGGACCGTGATCGAAAATGCTGCAAGGGAGCCCGAGGTCCAGGATTTGGCAATGATGTTACGCGGCATGGGCTCCATCATAAAGGGTGAAGGTACGGACACCATCGTAATAGAAGGGGTCGAGGCCCTGGAACCCGTGACCTATCATAGGATCATCCCGGACAGGATAGAGGCAGGTACCTTTATGATAGCTGCCGCAATCACAGGCGGCCAGGTTGTTATCCACCAGTGCCGGCAAGAGCACAACACTGCCGTAGTGGAAAAACTCCAGGAGGTCGGCGCTGAGATAGAGCAGAGGGGAGACTCCCTTTTCATCCAGGGGCCGGAGGAGATCCTTTCGGCCGATATCAAGACCATGCCGTTTCCCGGCTTTCCGACGGATCTTCAGGCCCAGTTCATGGCCCTCATGTGTATATCAAAGGGGACGAGCATCATAAGGGAGACAATATTTGAGAACAGGTTCATTCACGTTGGTGAACTGAGGAGGATGGGGGCAGACATTGAAATTGACGGTAACCAGGCGCTGGTGAGGGGGAGGGAATACCTGCTCGCTGCGCCTGTCATGGCCACTGACCTGAGGGCAAGCGCATCACTGATCATTGCAGGGCTCGTGGCCAGAGGCGGGCGCACGGAAGTCCACCGGATATACCACCTGGACAGGGGTTACGAGCGCCTGGAGGAGAAATTCCAGGCCCTCGGTGCAAGGATCCGGCGAGAAAAGGCCTAGAATGAGCAATCGTCCCCTGATCCCCCTCCTGTTCGCCTTCATCGGGGGACTGTTGGCGGGGCGATCCCTATGCTGGCAGTTGCCCCACCTTTCCAACCTCACCCTTCCGTTTATACTGGTCACTCTCCTAGTTTTCCTGGCGCTACCTTCTTCCAGACCCGCCAAATGGGTCCTATTGGCCCTATTCTTCTCACTGGGTTGTTTCCTGACACCTCGAAGCAACACGGATCCGTTCGTGATGGACCTTGCCACCCGCAGAGAAAAGGTCACCCTGGAGG
>JAFDIC010000173.1 GCA_019308525.1 Deltaproteobacteria bacterium | reverse complement strand
CCGGGAGCCACCATCTCTATTCTCCTGAACTCGGTGCCATTTATTGGGCCCTTCCCATCCAAGGGCTGTCCCACAGAGTCGATAACTCGCCCCAGCACTGCCTCTCCCACGGGGATCTGGGCGATCCTGCCCGTCCTTTTTACCGTGTCACCTTCCTTTATCCCCGTATCGTCACCCATAATTGCGACGCCTACGTTGTCCTCCTCCAGATTAAGGCAAAGGCCAAACACTCCCCCTGGGAATTCAAGCATCTCCATGGCCATGGCGTTTTCCACGCCATACACCCGCGCGATCCCGTCACCAACAGAGATAACCGTGCCGGTCTCGCTCATCTCTATTTTCTTGTCGTAATCCTTAATCTGGTCCCTTATGATCTGACTAATCTCTTCTGCTCGTATCTCCATCGGCTCTATTCACCCCTTTTCAAGGATTGATGCTTCCGCAAAACCCCAAGCCCCGCAAGAAAATGGGCTTTTACGTTGCCATCAATGATTCTTTTAGCCCCTCCAATTGGGCCTTAATGCTCCCGTCCAATACCAAATCCCCTATTCTAACAACAATGCCCCCCACCAGGTCCTTTTCCTCCTTCACCTCGAGCTTGATGACCTTTGAAGTCAGTTTTTCAAGGGCCCTGACCAAGCTCCCCTTTAGTTCATCGCTCAGGGGAGCTGGGGTCAACACCTGCGCCCTTGCGACATTAGAAAATTCGTCCATGAGCTTTTCATAATAGGCCGCAATATCTGCAATGGCCTTCATCCTCTCCTTTTCAAGCAGGAGGTTCAGAAAATTCTTTACCACAGCCGAATAGTCGTTCTTCTCCAACAGGGCATTCAAGAGTCTTTTCCGTTCCGCCAGAGGGAACACGCGATTCGTAAGGGCATTAAAGAATTGAGCATAGTCCTGGCAAGACCTGAAGAAGTCCTTGAGTTCTCTACCGTAACTTTCCACATTTCCATCATCTCGCCCGAGACTGAAAAGGGCCTTCGCGTATCTCTTTGAGACCTTTGAGCTAATCAATGTACCTTCCCCACCCTTTCAATAAAGTCATTGACCAGACGAACTTGGTCCTCCCCGGTGATCTTTTTCGCAATTATTTCCTGGGCCTGTTGAGCCGCCAACTCCACCACCTCTTCCCTTAAGCGCTCCTTGGCCGATTGAATCTCCTGTCTTATGGAGAAGTCAGCCTGCTCCAGGATCTTCCGGACCCTGTCACGGGCCTCTTCAACAATTCTGTCCCTCTCGCCCTCTCCCTGTCTCCTGTATTCTTGAATGATCCTCTCTCTCTCATTTTCGAATTCTTTCAGCTTGTTCTCGATTTCCCTGTATTTTCTTTCAGCCTCTTCCTTTTCTCTCTTCAAGGCCTCCATCTTTTCCCTGATCACTTCAGTGCGTTTGGTCAACAGGGTCTTTATATCCGCCTTCTTCAGGGCCCATATGAGGATTATCACCAGCAGGGCAAAATTGATAAATCTGTACAAGAGATCCAGGAGATCAGCGCTGCGATCAGCAGCACCTCCCTCGTCCCCGCCTCCTTCATGTTGGCTGACCTGGGCGCTTGTGTTCGCCTCCCCGTGGCCTGTCGTAGCGGTCCCTTCAACAGAAACGGCCTGAACACAGGGGAACAAGGAAAAGACGACTAGAACAAGGGTCGTAACCAAAATGTATTTCTTCTTCTTGCCATTCGCCTGCAACATCAAAGGCTCCTCCCCAAGATCTTTTCGGCGAGTTCCCTGGAAAAACCACCAACTTCCTTCTCCAGAGACCTCCGCACGTCCAACAGGGCCTCCTCCATTTCCTTCCTCGCCCTTTCCAGCCTCTCACTGGCCTGTTGTGTAGCATCTTGAATCAATTCCCTTTCCCGCTCGAGACCCTCGTTCTTAAGGCGCTCCTTTACCTGGAATCCTTCCTTTCGCACATTTTCCACATTTTCACTGAGATCCTTCTCATAGCTGGACGCACCGCTCCTCAGTTCCTCAATGGAAGCCTGGAAAGATCTCATTTCCTCGTTGCGCTTTCCGATTACTTTGCGAATTGGTCTGTAAAGGATGAGATTTAAGACAAACAGGAGAAAGAGGAAGTTGGCGACTTGGATTAGCAGAGAATAGTCTATTTTCAGCATATTACCATTACACCTCTTGTTTGTGAAAAATGTTTCAAGGGTAATGCCTTTTACAAAAAAAAAGCTGCATTGTCAAAACTTTTTCTGCAACGAGTTTTGATTTTCTGGTTTTACTAATATTATCTGTGGGTTAAGGCTAATCCTCGAGCGGGTGGTACGCCTTACTCGCTCATCCTACAGTTTCCCTCGAACACCACCCCGTCCTCTATTATCACCACGGGTGCCCGAATATTACCCGAGACCCTTCCCGGCGAGCGGATCTCGATCCGGCTTTCGGCTGTAACGTTTCCGCGCACCTCACCGCTGATGATTATTTGGGAAACCTGGATATTGGATTCGATACAGGCACTTTGACCTATGATCAATATGCCCCCGGCAAGGATTTCCCCCTTGAAATTTCCGTCTATGCGAACAGCACCCTCAAACTTGAGGCTGCCTTCAAAAGTGGTTCCCTTGCCAAGAAAGGCATTTATCTCGTCTCTCTTTTTCATGGCCCGCCATTTTCCGTCGCCGCTTGTTAACACAAAGGATTGGCCAATGCAAGGAAAATCATTGAAACATAAAGCGCCTCATACTGATGTTCATGAGGAGCCCCATAGCCGCCATGGTCGCTACCACTGAGGAGCCACCATAGCTGAACATCACCAGCGGTATCCCCACCACGGGAAGCAAACCTGTCACCATGCTGACATTTATGGCGAATTGCCAGAATACAATGGCGACTATCCCGAGGGCCAGGAGCGCGCCAAATTTTTCCTTGGAATTCTTGGCGATGTTGATACCCCACAGAACGAGCAGGAGATACAGGAGCAGGAGCGTCACGGAACCAATGAAGCCCCACTCTTCGGCCAGTACAGAGAAGGCGAAATCGGTGTGTTGTTCCGGCAGGAAGTGCAGCCTGGTTTGTGTACCCTTCAAGAAGCCCTTACCCCAGAGTAGCCCCGAACCAATGGCAATCTTTGACTGCGTTATGTGGTACCCTGCACCGAGGGGATCCATCTCAGGCCTGAGGAAAGTCAGAATGCGTCTCTGCTGATACTCTTTCAAAGACAACCAGATGAAGGGGGCCGCGGAGACTGAACCTATTACGAGGATCATGAGGGACGACCACCTGATCTTTACGAAGAGGATGATGGAAAAGGAGATCACCACGAGACTCAAGGCGGTCCCCAGATCAGGCTCCTTTACTATCAGCAGGCATGGTAAAGCAATGAAAAAGAAGGGCTGCCACAGATCCCTCAGCCTGTACTCGAGAAGCTGTCCCTGTTCATGGAAGAATTTTGCCAGGATTATGACCAGTGCTATTTTTCCAAGTTCCGATGGTTGAAAGGATATCCCGCCGAGACTGAGCCACCTCTGGGAACCTGAACGCACATCCCCGATGACCAGCACAAGGATCAACAATCCTATGGAAAAGACGTATATGGGATAAGCAAGTCTCTCCAATATGTGGTAGTCAAATGTGGTCATGAGCAACAATGCCACAAAGCCTATCAGGTACCAGTAAACCTGTTTCAGGAATATTGGAGTGTACGGTGAACCTTTCAAGGGATACGTGGCACTGTAAAGGTTCAGGACACTTATCGTCCCTATCAGGACCAGAAGGGTCAAAAGGACCCAGTCGAAGTTGTGAATCAAACGTCTGTCAAACATGAGAACATCCTTTTATGGGCCGTAGGCCGACGCCTTTCAATCAAGTTCCATTGTCTCGCTTCAAATAAGCCTCGATCAAATCCCTTGCTATGGGAGCGGCTGTAGAGCCTCCATGACCTCCATGTTCCACCAAGATAGCCAGTGCCAATTCTGGGTCCTCTACCGGCGCGATCGCCACAAACCATGCATGATCCCTGAATTTGAGCGGGACCTCATCTTGGGACTTGTACTTTTCGGGATTCAACTTCACAACCTGGGCAGTCCCGGTCTTGCCTGCTACGGTAACTCCCTTCACCCGCGCCCGCCTGCCCGTTCCCCTGCGTTCATTTACCACCCCCACCAAGGCATCTCTTACCAGGGCAATGTGTTCGGGGTTGAGCCTCACCTTGCCTTCTACGGTGGGTCGAAACTCATAGACCTTTTCTTTCCCCTTGCCTATCCATTTTACCACCTTTGGCTGGTACAGGTAACCACCATTAAAAACCGCGGAAATCAATCTCGCCATTTGTAAGGGAGTGACCAGCAAGAAGCTCTGCCCAATGGACAATGAGATCGTCTCTCCGGCCTGCCAAGGTATCCCCCATCTCTTCAGCTTCCACTCCCTGGTGGGCACAAGGCCTGGTTTCTCACCGCCGAGGTCAAACCCTGTGTCTCTTCCAAGGCCGAACATCTTCGCATAGTGGGCCAGCTTACCAACCCCCAACCTGTAACCCATCTTGTAGAAGTAGACATCGCAGGATTCAACGAGGGCCTTGTGGAAGGAGACCCTTCCGTGCCCCCCCTTTTTCCAGCAGCGGTAGACCCGGTCCCCAAAGGTAATCTGGCCGTAGCAGACGACCTTTTCCTCAGGGTCGATGAGGCCTTCTTCCAACCCTGCCAGGGCCACCACTATCTTGAATGTTGAGCCTGGCGGGTATTGCCCCGAAATAGCCCTGTTTTGCAATGGGTGGCTGTCGCTGTTTATCATCTTGAGCCACCATTGCCTATCGACACCACTGACGAACAGATTGGGATCAAAAGCAGGGCCGCTGGCCAGGGCCAGAACCTCTCCGTTCTTGGGGTTAATGGCGGCTATTGCCCCAGCTCTATCCGCCAGCTTCTTCTCCGCAAGAAGCTGTAGTTCATGGTCAATGGTCAACACAATATTCTTCCCGGGGATTGCCGGCTGTCTCGATATTACACGTAGCTTCCTTCCCGCGGCATCCACCTCCACTTGCTCACCGCCCCTGGTTCCATGGAGGTACTCCTGCCATTTGCCCTCTACCCCGTACTTGCCCACAAGGTCCCTGGGTCTGACGTTTCTGAATTGCGCCCTCCTTAGTTCCTTTGCGTTCACTTCCCCCAGATAGCCGAGGACATGGGATGCAAACTTGCCATACAGGTAGTAGCGCCTTGGTCTTATTTGAACGGAAACACCATTCAGGTTGAAGAGATGCGTCTCTATTACCGCAAGTTCATCCCTGGTCATGTTCTCTTTGACCAGGATGGGCTTGAAGGGCGGCAACTTTTGATGGTTGTTGAAGGAACTGGCGACCTGCTCTCCATCCACCTCTATCAACCTTGAGAGCCTATCCATAACCATCTTGAGGTCCCCTGCTTCCTCAGGGATTATGTACAGATCATAGGATGGCCGGTTGTCAACGAGCAGTTTCCCGCGACGGTCAAAGATCATCCCCCTCACGGGCGGTATGTCCTGGAGATGAATTCTGTTATTCTCCGATTGAACCCTGTAGTTGGGGCCGTTGACAAGCTGTAAGGACCACAGCCTCAACACCAGGATAGAGAACACCCCCAGGATGAATACCGTTACTACTCTTAGCCTCCTGTGAAAGATGTCGATGGAAACGGAATCAAATCCAGAATCCCTCAAGGGGTGCCTCCTTTGACAAATATATCTTTGTTGTCTCCTTTCGTGAAAACATGCCTAAACGGATCCACAAGGCGGAAAACCAGGGGCGCCGCGAGGGCTGAAAAGACCGCCGAGGCCGACAGCTTGACCAGGACAAGAGCCGAGAGCTCACTGCCCAGGTGGAATATCTCCAAGACCACTATGAACAGGATGTCCTTCACGAGTACCGCAACCAGGACAAGAAGAAACTGGCCGCTGATTGAATTGAAATCAAAGAATTTGCTTCCTATGGCCACTACCCAGTACAGGGACAAGTAGAGCAGCGAGAAAAGCCCGAACAGGCCTGCTGAATAGGTATCAATCAGCAATCCCTGGGTGAAAGCAAAGACCACCGCGATTATGCTGCCGCAATACAATAGGAGGTAGGCCACCAGGATGGCCACCAGGTCCAGATCAAAAAACCCTAAGACATCCCTTGCCGCAAGATCTCCCTTTATGAGGACAAAGAGGATGCATACAAGCCACGTCAGGAGATAGAAACTGACTTTCAGCCCTGATTCTTTGATAGCGATTCCTCCTTCAATATCAGCAGCAACTCTTCCAGCTTTGAAAAATCCACAAAAGGCTCCACTGTAATGTCCTTGAAAAGCTTGCCAGGCCTGCTGCTCACGCTCGTAACCTTGCCCACAGGGATACCCTTTGGGAAAATACCGCCGAGCCCCGATGTGATTACTATGTCCCCGGGAACCACATCCCCGGTCTTGATAACGTAGTCCAGACTACAGAGCTTTGTGGTAGCCCCTTTGATGATGCCCCTTTCTCTCGAACGCCGTATGATACAGTCCACGGCGCTGTTTTGGTCTATGATGAGCAGGACCTTTGCATAGTTAGAGGATACAGAGACCAGTCTTCCCACCAAGCCGCTGGCATTTACAACGGGCAGATCCTCCTTCAGCCCTGAATCAGCACCCTTATCAATTATCACCGACTTGAACCATCCAGATGGATCTCGGCCGATCACCTGTACGGCCAGCACTGGATAGTTGGTTGTCTCCTTGAACTTCAGGAGTTTTTGGAGTCGCCTGTTCGTAGCAAGAAGGTCGAGATACCTCATGTTTTCGAGCCGCAGTTTGGTAATCTCCTTCTTCAACCGCACGTTCTCATCCCGCAGACTTACCAGGTAGAAATACTTGAGCCATATTTCCTCTGTAAAACCTACTGTCCTGCTTATGATTTTCTGGAAAGGGGCTGTGATTTCGATTAGAAGTTTCTCGGCCGCAGACCAGGCCTGTTTTCTGCCCAGATCAGAGGAAAGCAGAAAGAGCGTAAACACGAATAGGATGAGCCAAATCCAAGATTTTTTGATCCTTATTAACGAAGACAATTACTGAACCGATCAATCTCCCACCCGCTCATAGAGGGGGGGGTGGCAAGTTAGGGGATGTTCATTGGTACGATACCCTGCCGCAAGGCTCCTTTTTCCTTATGACCCTGTTGCCAAGGCGATCAGGGTAAAGATCCGGGCCCAGAGGACCCGGCTTTGCTCCGCCCCTCAAAGGGGCCACGGCCCGCGACAAGCCCGGGCGAGATGGAGAAGCCAGAATTCAGGAGCCAGAATCCAGAATAGTTACGGTTCAGGCCAATGCTGAACCGATGATAGGGATTGTTGGAGCGAAGCGCAATCAGCATTCTTCCGGCTCCTGGATTCAGCGCAGGCATATCACGGCACAGCCTTTTGACTCTAACTCCCGCCCTGCCGGGAGGACCAGTGTTTCCATATCCAAGCAAAATCTATCTTACGGCGACCTCTCTCAGGATTTCTATATTGTCCAGGGCCTTACCGGACCCAAGAACGACCGTTGACAAGGGGTCGTTGGTTATGGTGATGGGGAGTTTTGTTTCTTCCCGCAGCAATATGTCCAGGTTCTTGAGCAGGGCTCCACCTCCCGCCAGGACTATCCCCTTGTCCACTATATCAGCCGCGAGTTCAGGAGGTGTCTGCTCCAGGGCAATCCGCACGGTTTCCACTATGGTCTCTACCTGTTCCGAAATGGCCTTTCTCACCTCGTCCGAATCAATCGTCAGGATCTTCGGGATTCCCGTGACCAGATCTCGGCCCTTCACCTCAATAGTCTCTATCTGCTCGCTGGGGTATGCATTACCGATAGTGGTCTTTATGATCTCTGCCGTGCCCAAGCCTATGAGCACGTTTTATTTCCTCTTTATATGCTGGAGAATAGCCTCATCCATCTTGTCACCGCCTA
>JAFDIC010000172.1 GCA_019308525.1 Deltaproteobacteria bacterium | reverse complement strand
AAGGCATAAACAAGAAAAGCCTGTCACGCCTCCATTCCAGACGCAACAGGCTCATTCCTCTCAATGGCGGGGACGACGAGACTCGAACTCGCGACCTCCGGCGTGACAGGCCGGCGTTCTAACCAGAACTGAACTACGCCCCCGATACTCTATCCTCAACCTTTACTCGCAACCTTCCCGCCTGCATCAGGCGGGACATCCTAACCAGAACTGAACTACGCCCCCGCTGTTGTACCCTATCGAGATCTTCGAAGCGCCACCCTTTGAGAACTGCAACCGGGTTGGATGGCCACAAAACTTGATGGAACCGATCAGCTTTTCAAAGCTCTCATAACGTGGTGGGCGGAACAGGATTTGAACCTGCGACCCCCGGCTTGTAAGGCCGATGCTCTCCCGCTGAGCTATCCGCCCCTATCAACTCTGATGCTCCACCCCTCGAAGTTTGGAGCAGGAAATGTGATTATCTATAATATGCCAGGTTTGTCAAGATATTTCAATGGCCTCGCTCCGGCATGATCACTTACCAGGTCGGGGCGGCATCGTACCGAGACGGACAAGATCAATGGGCAGTCACCTCGGTGACAGGTGGCTTGGGTTCCTTCTGGCTCGTTTCGATACAAAAAGGCTCACATTCGTCCTTCGGGGCGAACAGCTCTTCTCCCTCCTTCAATACCAGGGCCTCTCTCAATACTTCATCCATGTGTTCAGCCAGGACAATCTCTATCTTCTTGAGCACCTTCTTGGGGATTTCTTCCAGATCCTTTCTGTTCTCCATGGGGATTATTACCTTCAGCACATCCCCCCTGTGGGCTGCCAGGATCTTTTCCTTGAGCCCCCCAATGGGGAGGACTCTCCCCCGAAGGGTGATCTCTCCCGTCATTGCCACGTTCCTATCGACAGGTCTCCTGGTTACGGCCGAAACAATAGAGGTTGCAAGGGCTATCCCGGCAGAAGGCCCATCCTTGGGTATCGCGCCTTCGGGAACATGGATGTGTATATCAATTTTCTCGTAGAATTTGTCCGGTAGCCTCAGTTGCCTCGCTCTCGACCTGACGTAGCTCAAGGCGGCCTGAGCGGACTCCTGCATGACTTCTCCCAGCTTGCCTGTCAGGACGAGGTTGCCTTTCCCGGGCATTATGGCGGCCTCTGTCTGAAGCAGCTCACCACCCACATCGGTCCAGGCAAGGCCCGTTGCAACGCCTACCTGGTCCTCCTCCTCGGTCTTGCCGAACCGGAACTTGGGCACTCCCAGGTACTTGTGAATAGACGTTGCGCTGATCTTTATTTTCGTATCCCGGCCTTTCTTGAGGACCTCCTTTGCCACTTTCCTGCAAATCGAGGATATCTCCCGTTCAAGGTTCCTGACCCCGGCCTCCTTCGTATAGTTCCTGATTATCGTGAGGATGGCCTGGTCAGAAAATGCGACATTTTCCGGCTTCAGACCGTTCTGTTCAATCTGCTTCTTGACCAGGAACTGCTTCGCTATGTTGAGCTTTTCCAGCTCCGTGTAACCGGGCAACCGAATTATCTCCATCCGGTCCTGGAGGGGAGCAGGAATATTATAGAGATTGTTGGCTGTCGTAATGAACAGGATCTCCGAAAGATCATAGTCCAGGTCAAGGTAATGATCATTGAATGCGAAGTTCTGTTCGGGATCCAGTACCTCCAGCAAGGCAGCGGATGGGTCACCACGAAAATCAGTGCTCATCTTGTCCACTTCATCCAGGCAAAAGACCGGATTGTTGGATTTTGCCTTACGCAAATACTGGATGATCTTTCCTGGCAAGGCGCCTATGTAGGTCCGCCGGTGTCCGCGGATTTCCGCCTCGTCCCTGACACCTCCCAGGGACAACCTGACGAAATTGCGGCCCGTAGCCCTCGCAACAGATTTGGCCAGGGATGTCTTTCCCACCCCGGGAGGTCCTACGAGGCAAAGTATGGGGCCCTTGATCTTTTTCGTAAGGCTCTGGACCGCAAGGTACTCCAGGATCCTTTCCTTGGGCTTCCTCAGCCCGTAATGGTCTTCATCGAGGATTGCTTCCGCCTCGGCTATGTCCATTTTCTCCTTGGTACGATCATACCAGGGCAGGGAGAGAATCCAGTCAATATAGTTACGCACAACAGTGGCTTCGGCCGACATGGGCGACATCATCTTCAGTTTCCTGAATTCCTGCCAAACCCTCGCATGAGCTTCTTTGGACAATCTCTTTTTCTTGATACGCTTTTCAAGCTCGTCCAGCTCCGCCTTGAAGTCGTCCTTGGTGCCCATTTCTTTCTGGATGGCCCGCATCTGTTCATTCAGATAGTAGTCCTTCTGGGTCTTCTCCATCTGGCGCTTGACCCTCTTCTTGAGCCGATCCTCAAGCTTCAGGATATCTATCTCACTGCGCAGTTTTTCAAAGAGTTTTTCCAGGCGTCTGTCCACGTCTTCGGTCTCAAGGAGTTGCTGCTTATCCTGCACCTTCAAGCTGAGATGAGCCGCAATCGTGTCGGCCAGGCGAGAGGGATCCTCGATTGAGGACACAGTTGAGACAAGATCACTTCCTATCTTTTCGTTGAGCTTGGCGTATTCCTCAAAACTCTTGATCGCCGCCCTCATGAGGGCCTTTGATTCAAGGTTCAACTGGTACTCGGGTGAAAGTTTCCTGACATGGACCATGAAGAAGTCAGGGTGATCCAGGTATACTTCTATCTTGGCCCTACGTCTGCCCTCGATCAGGGCCTTGACAGTTCCGTCAGGCAGCCGCAGCAATTGAAGAACCGTGCCCAGCGTTCCGAAGGGGTAAATATCCCTTTTCGTGGGATTGTCTATCTTTGCGTCCTTCTGGGCGGAAAGAAAGATATCCTTGTCATGGGACATGGCATATTCCAGGGCCTTTATGGACTTCTCCCTCCCCACGAATAGAGGTACCACCATACTTGGAAAGACCACCACATCCCGCAGAGGCAATAAAGGGTACTGGGATTTTTCAATTCGGAATAGGTCAGATGGATTTTTCTTGTTTATATTAAACATAGCTTATGCATAACCTGCCTGATTTTCATAGATTAGCAAAGGGCATTCACCCCTTGTGATAACTTCCTCACCTATCACACATTCACGTACCCCCGGCATGGAGGGTATGTCGTACATTATGTCCAGCATTACAGATTCCAGGATTGCTCTCAGACCACGGGCGCCGGACTTACGCTTTATTGCATCCTTGGCTACGGCCAGCAGGGCCTCATCCGTGAATTTGAGTTCCACATCCTCGAACTCGAACAGTTTCTTGTATTGTTTGATCAACGCGTTCCTGGGCTCCTTGAGGATTCTCACCAGGGCCTCCAGGCTGAGGTGGTTCAAGGATGCGATGATCGGTATCCTGCCGACGAATTCCGGGATCATCCCGAACCTGATCAAATCTTCCGGCTGGACCTGTGCCACCAAGGCATCGATATCATCATCCCGTTCACTCTTGATCTCGGCCTCAAACCCCAGTGCCTTGCTTCCCACCCGGCTCGCAATAATCCTCTCGATGCCATTGAAGGTTCCGCCGCATATAAACAAAATATTAGTAGTATCAACTTTCACGAAATCCTGCTGCGGATGTTTCCTGCCTCCCTTGGGGGGTATATTGGCAACTGTGCCCTCTATGATTTTCAAAAGGGCCTGTTGTACTCCCTCTCCGGATACATCCCTTGTAATTGAAGGGCTGTCCGATTTGCGGGCGATCTTATCGATCTCATCGATATACACGATACCCTTGCTGGCTGCATCCACGTCATAGTCGGCCATCTGAACGAGGTTCAAAATGATGTTTTCCACGTCCTCGCCCACGTATCCCGCCTCTGTCAACGTGGTTGCATCCGCAATGGTAAACGGCACGTTAAGTATCTTGGCCAGAGTCTGGGCGAGCAACGTCTTGCCTGATCCAGTCGGGCCGATCAACAGGATGTTGCTCTTTTGTATCTCTACGCCTTCCATATCCACCTTTGTGTTGACGCGCTTGTAGTGGTTATGAACCGCCACGGAAAGTATCTTCTTGGCCCGCTCCTGTTCGATAACATACTGGTCCAGTATCTCCTTGATCTCGTAGGGCTTAAGGATCTTGGCACCGGATTCGCCATCAGTATCCTGCCCGTATTCTTCGGCAATGATCTCATTACATAGCTGTATACACTCGTCACATATGTAGACAGAAGGACCTGCAATCAGCTTTTTGACCTCCTCCTGACTTTTCCCGCAAAAGGAACATAGCAAGTCATCGTTTGAATCATTCTTTCTCTGCATGGATCCCTTCTCCTATTCTTTCGATACTTCTTTGATCTGCCTTTCTGTTATTACCTTATCAATAATACCGTATTCCAGTGCTTGTTCACTATTCATAAAGAAGTCGCGCTCCGTATCGTTTCTTATTCTCTCGATGGGCTGCCCGGTATGTTTCGCCAGAATACGGTGTACTATGTCCTTGATCTTGAGTATTTCCCTCGCCTGAATATCGATATCCGTGGCCTGGCCCTGCACACCCCCGAGTGGCTGGTGGATCATTATTCTGGAATGGGGCAATGCATAGCGCTTGCCCCTGGTACCGGCAGCCAACAGCAAGGCCGCCATGCTGGTGGACTGGCCCATGCATATGGTAGCCACGTCAGGCTTGATGTATTGCATGGTGTCATAAATGGCCAGGCCGGCCGTAACCGAACCTCCGGGGGAGTTGATATAGAGGTTCACGTCTTTTGTCGGATCTTCAGATTCCAGGAAGAGCATCTGGGCAATGACGATGTTCGCCATGTCGTCATTGATTTGTTCACCCAAGAATATGATTCTCTCCTTAAGAAGCCTGGAGTAAATATCGTAGGCACGCTCACCACGGCTCGACTGTTCTACAACAATAGGTACCAGCATTTCCCCTCTTTTCCCATGGGCAATTATTTGTCCACATCATCTCTAGGTCTGTTCACCGCAAAAAAATAGAGGCCGTCTTCCCCTCATTCCTGCGTGATCTTGTGAGCTTCCACAGTTTTTACGATAGCACCTTTAACCAGATAATTCAAGGTCTTTTCCTCAAGAAGGCGCTGCCTGAAGGAATCGACGAGGCGGTTGACCTCGTAGTATCTTCGCACTGTTTCAACCTCCTGCCCCGTTCTCCCTGCCAGGTCCCTGAAGCCCTCTTGGAGCTCCGCGTCGTCTATGGTTATGTTGTTTTGCCTTGCTATCTCGCCCAGGACCAGCAAGTCCTTCACCCTCTTCTCCGATGCAGGCCTGAATTCTTCTCTCAGCTTGTCTATGCTGAGACCAGCCTTCTCGAGGCTTGACCCGGAACGGAGCAGATTCTGCCTGAGGCTTTCGATTGCGCTTTGCGTCTCGGCTTCAACAAGGCTCTCTGGAAGTTCGAAATCGACCCCGTCCGAGATCTTCTTCAGCAATCTCCTCTTGAGCTCCCTTTCGATTCGTGACCCTTCCCTCTTCGTGAGCTCCTCCCTGATCCTTTTCCTCAACTCCTGCACATTACTGATCTCAGCATCAACACCCCTTGCGAAATCATCGTTCAACTCCGGTAGTTCCATCACCTTGATCTCCTGGAGCGCCACCCTGAAACTTACTTCCTTCCCAGCCAGCCTGGAGTCGTGGTAATCCTCTTCAAACTTCACGGTAAAACTTGTCGTGTCCCCCTTTCGCAGTCCCAGGAGGGCCTTTTCGAACTCCGGGTGAAAATCGCCGCTTCCCACATGCAGGAGAAAATTCTCCGACTTGATCCCCTCGATCGGGGTTTCACATTCAAAACCCTCATAGGTAATCAGGGCATAGTCATCCTTTTGCACGCCCCGCTCTTCTGTAACACTCACCAGTGTTCCCTGGCTCCTGCGGATCTCCTCGATCTGCTCGTCAACGTCTTCGTCCGTGACAGAGCAGATTTCCTTCTCTACCTCAATGCCCGTGTAGTCCTTGAGTTCAAACCGGGGCCTCACCTCCATGACGGCTGAATACTTGAAATCCCGCCCCGACTTCAACACCTGGTTCTCAACAACAGGCATGGTCAGGGGCACGATATTTGTGTCCTCCAGGGCCTTCGGGAGGGTTTCATTAACGAGGTCCTTTGTCACCTCCTCCTCGATTTCCCTCCCGAAATATCTTTCCAAGATACTTCTGGGCGCCTTCCCAGGTCTGAAACCTTTTATCTTCGCCTTCTTGGCAAGGGCCCCATAAGCCTTATCCACCTTTTCACTTACCTTTTCAGCCTCGATCTCTACGATCAGTTTTTTCTTTACTGGACTGATCTCTTCAACGCTTGTCTTCATCCTACCCTGCTTTACCTATCGGTTGATCTTGTCCTTCGTTTCCCAGGTCGGAAACAATGCATCCAGGTTCATATACTAAAACTTAAGGACCATTTTATGTCTTTCAACGCTTGAAATCCAATCTAAATTTTAACGACTCATGGCAGAGATTCAAGAAATAATTTCCTGCGCAGCATTCTCCCCACCTGGGAATACCCCCTATCAGCCCGAAACTACAGGGACCACCACCGATTGTTCAGCCCCCCGGCCAAGCCGCCACAATGGCAAAAGCCACTCAGAGCGATGGTTGACCCTCTCCCAGGCCCTGTTTTTCCCTGGCAGATGCGCAAGCATGGGACAGAAAAAGCGGTGATAAAATGTCAGAAAGGCGGCAAAACGGGTTTTTGGTTCGGCGGATCAGCAAGCCTGACTTAATCCTTCAAGCGTTTCTTAACCACTTCGATAAACCTCTCCAGGTTCCTGTTGGAACCAAAGGCCTCCCTGTAGATCTTCTCGCTCCACAACGTGAGGCCCAGCTCAAAGATGTGGTGTATTATCTTATCGGCCTCTTCGGCCCCGTGCATCTTGACCAGCTGGTAGAGCAAGTCGTCAGGCACTCTTATCGGGTAAAGAGCCGTAGGAGAATCTTCAACGGATTTCAGATACTCCTGCGCGCTCTTCAAGATCCTCAAGTTGGTATACTTGTATTTGAATTCCTCTTCGTCCATAAAAAGCCTTTTTTCATTTCAAAATACCCTCAAACGCCAGGCAAGTCAATTCAATTCCAAAAGAAGGGTGCCGCCACCCAGAATTAAGTAAAAATCCGGTTGTCTGGATCATTTGAATTCTGGTCATTAAGTATTGTTTCGGATTTCGTGCTTCGGATTTAGAGCCCTTTTATTTCTCAAGGCAGAGCCAATGATCTCTGACCTGGCCCTGAGGACCAGGTTTCCGTGTTAGAATGAAAATGTCTGAAGTTTTTGCTTTACAAACCCAGTTTTATGCTTAAATTATGCAAAAACATTATCTATGTCAGATTCTGACTTATGCCAATCTACGAATACCAGGCGGTGGATCCGAGGAAATCCTGTCCTAGATGTCTAAATTCCTTTGAGGTTCTTCAGGACCTTGAGGAAAAACCCGTCACTACTTGCCCCGAGTGCGGTAACAAGGTAAGAAAATTGATATCGTGGTGTCACTCCGCCGTTATGGAAACCTCTGAAGACACCCTCCGCGTGGAAAAGAAGATCAAGGTGTACGAAAGCGAAGGCATGTGGAGTCATGCGGCAGAGCTTGCAGACAAGCATTCTGAAAAGATAAAGGACAAGAGCCTCAAATTGAGGGCACTGGACAATTACAAGAAAGCAGGGTATGATACCGACTCCCTTGCCAAGCACGCCAGTCTGGACAGTGACTGAAAGACGCTGATTAACTACTCAAAGGAGGATCAGGTTTATGAGATTGCGAAAAGGTGGACTTTTTGTTTTCTTTTTCATGGCTGTTTTTCTTTTTGTTTGCGCTGTTTCCGGTTTTACCCCGCCGGTCTTTGCCGGGGGGGATGAGAAGGAGAAGAAGGATCTTCCCCGCCGCGCGATCAACATGCTGCCGGAGTACACGGGAGTGATTCTGCCCGAGGGGGAGGATCTGGACCTGGACAT
>JAFDIC010000171.1 GCA_019308525.1 Deltaproteobacteria bacterium | reverse complement strand
TTTTGAATAGCTCGTGCCCGAAGATCTTCAACTCCTCCTCCTTCTCCTTCGGGGGGGCCTCTGTTGGCCGCTTTTCTTCCTCCTTCTCTCCTTTCTCCACCTTTCTGAGTTCCTCGGTGATTTCCTCCTTTTCTATCCTTTCAGGCACCCCTGCGGCGGCCTCCTTGAGCGCCCTTTCCCGGAGAATCCTGGAGACCTCCTTGCAGGCCGCCAGCTCATCCAGAGTAAGGGATCCACCCTTTTCCTGGATCCGTTTTACCGCGTCAAGACAGGTCCTGTCCTTTCCCAGCACCTCCTTGACCTGCTGGGATTTCTTGCAAGCCTCCAGCTCCTCCTTGCTGAGCGTACCACCCTCATTCCTCCTTATCCTTTCAAGGGCTTCCGTGCAGGTCTTCTCCTGCGCCACGACGTCCCTGATCTCTTGGATCTGCTCAGGCTGGAGGATATCCGTCCCGGCAAGCTCTCGTATCAGCCGGGATTCCTGCCCAAGAGCAAGCTCCTGGCTCTGCGCCCGGAGCCCCCGGGGGGAGAAGAGGAGGAAAAAGCCCTGGAGGGCTGTCACGGTTGCCAGGAGAAATATGGTCTTTCTAGGGCTCATAGAAAACCTCAAATCAGCATTCCGGAGGTGAGGGAGATGCTCTGGATACTAAGGGATTACGGTTCAAAGTTCAAGGTCCAAAGTTCAAGGTTCGAAGTTCAAGGTTCAAGGTTCAAAGGCACAGAATCGTGGCAAGATACCGCTCCTAGAAGAAGTCACGAGTTACAAGTGACAAGTTGCAAGTTGCAAGTGACTGTTACTTTTCCTGTCGGCGGTCATCCGTCATCGGTCGTCGGTCGTTTCGCTCTTATCCCTTGCCTCTGACCTCAAGCCTCTAACCTCCAACAATTCCTTGGATCGCAACAACATGTTGCTCCTACAGGGGAAATTCAAGGTTCAAGGTTCAAAGGCACAGAATCGTGGCAAGATACCGCTCCTAGAAGAAGTCACGAGTGACAAGTGACAAGTTGCAAGTGACTGTGACTTTTCCATTCGGCGGTCATCGGTCGTTTTGCTCTTATCTCTTGCCTCCAACCTCTAACCTCTCCCCTCTCCTTGTCCATTGACAATGGCAGCGGGCGCTGGTATAGAGGCCTGATGAAACCGCAGGCGAACCATGGCCACACAGGGGAGAGGGATGAGCGTTCTTGCGGGGTTCCAACAATGAAGCTTGCCTACCTGGACTGTTTTTCAGGCATCAGCGGCGACATGTTCCTGGGCGCCTTGATGGATCTGGGCCTTCCCCTGGAAGAACTGGAACAGGGGTTGCAGACGCTTCCCATCAAGGGCTATAGACTGGGGGCCAGGAAAGAACACAGGAATCACATTTACGGGACCCGTTTTGTGCTCCAGTACGAAAGGGAAGCACAGGAGACGAGGGACTTCAAGACAATCAGGGACATGATCACGGCATCTACTCTCGGCCCGGATGTCAAGGAGAAGAGCATCCAGGTATTCGAGGCAATCGCCAGGGAGGAGGGTAAGATTCACAACGTCCCTCCTGAGAGGGTCCACTTTCACGAGTTGGGGGCCGTTGACTCCATAGTGGACATAGTCGGTTCCGTGTTTGGGATAGAATACCTCGGCCTCACGTCTGTTCATTGCTCCTCCCTGCCCCTGGGCAGGGGGTTCGTAGAAACCAGGCACGGAAGGCTCCCGAACCCTGCGCCTGCAACCATCGCACTCCTCAGGGGCCTCCCGGTCCATGAGGCCGGGCTGTCCCAGGAGCTTGTGACCCCTACGGGAGCGGCCCTGGTGAAGGTCCTGGCCGAGTCCTGGGGACCCATGCCGCGGATGAAGGTGGACAGGGTGGGCTACGGCGTGGGGAGCCGAGAGCTTAAGGACCGCCCCAATCTCCTCCGTATTATTCCAGGTGATCCCCTGGATGGAGTCGCGGAAGAAACTATTGTGGTCCTCGAAGCCAACGTGGATGACTCGAACCCCGAATGGCTGGGGTACATGATGGATCGACTCATGGAGGCAGGTGCGCTGGACGTCCTTTTCATCCCCGTGCAAATGAAGAAAAACCGCCCCGGAACCCTTGTCCAGGTCTTCTGTCAACCCCGCCAGAGGGATATCCTGGCACGCATAGTATTCAGTGAGAGCACCACCCTCGGTATCAGGTTTCGATATAGCGAGCGTATGCTGCTGCAAAGGTCCATCGTGGAGATGGATAGCCCCTGGGGCACCCTCAAGGCAAAGGAAGTGATGTTGCCCGATGGAACCACCCGCATCCTGCCGGAGTTCGAATCATGCAGGGAGATCGCAGAGGCCAACGGCCTGCCCCTGAAAGAGATCTACCAATGGGTCCTCTCCTCGAGAAAGAAGGCGTGAGCCCTTGATGTCTTGTACCCAATCTGATAATCTCTCTTTGAGACAAGCCTTTCAAAAAGCTGATTTTTGGGGAAAAGCGGCCCTTGCCCTTTCATCCTGGTTCTGTGCCGGCCTCCTGCCCAAGGCTCCAGGGACGTTCGGTACTCTGGCGGGTGTGCCGATTGTTTTCTTCATGAACTACCTGGGGGTCATTTCAGGGGCCCTGTTCTTGATCCTGTTCATGGCCGTCTCCTTGTGGGCCTCGGGGGTGAGCCACAAATTACTCGGGAGAAACGATCCACCGGAGATCGTAATTGACGAGATAGCCGGATTCCTCGTTACATTGTCCCTGTTGCCCCTGTCCTGGTTTACGCTGATCTCCGGGTTCCTGCTCTTTAGGGCCTTTGATATCCTGAAGCCCTTTCCAATAAAGAGGCTTGAGAGGCTGGGAGGGGGAGCGGGGATCGTCCTGGATGATGTCCTGGCAGGGATCTATGCCAATCTCTGTCTGAGAGTGGTGATTGCTTTGTATGCATGGTGAGATCATAACCATTGGAAACGAGTTGATCTCCGGCAGGGTCATGGACCTCAACTCATGGTATGCGGCCGGCAGGCTGACCGCCTCTGGTCTCAAGGTGACGAGGATTACTACTGTCGGGGATGACCAGGAGAAGGTAGCAACGGCATTGAAAAGGGCGGTTAAAAACTCCGGCTTCGTGATCATTACCGGAGGACTCGGCTCTACGGAAGATGATATGACTTGCGAGATCGCGGCCAGTGCCCTGGACAGGCCACTTTGCCTGGACAGGAAGATGTACGCCCACATAAAAAACTACGTGGCCTCCAGGGGCATGAGGATGTCCAAGTCCCTGGAGAAAATGGCATGGATGCCTGAAGGTTCCAAGATACTCCACCCGAAAGGGGCGATGTGCGGCTTCTCGCTTGTTGAAGGAGACACCTTGCTGTATTTTCTGCCTGGCGTCCCGGACCAGATGCGCTTTCTGATGGACAAGTATGTCATACCGGGGATATTGATGAGGGCCAAGACCCTGCCGATCCTCAGGCAGCGCATACTCAAGGTCTATGGCCTGAGCGAACCAAGCATAGCGGAGATCCTGAGGGGTCTCCCCGAGAAAAGCCAAGAGGTAGTGCTGGGTTTCTATCCCCACTTTCCAGAAAACCATATCACGATCAGCCTGAGGGGACCTGATGAGCCCTCTGTTGTCAAGGAACTGGATGCTGTGGAAGCTGAGATCAGAAAGCTTCTCGGAGCACATATATTCGCCACCGGCCTGGAATCCATGGAAGAGGCGGCGGGCGCCCTGCTGCGAGAAAAGGCGCTCACGATCGCCACCGCGGAATCATGTACAGGGGGGCTTATCGGGAATCTGATTACGAACGTTCCGGGCAGCTCCTCCTATTACATGGGCGGAGTGGTTGCTTACAGCAATGAATCCAAGATGGAATTGCTGGGAGTATCTCCATCTACCCTTGAGAAGAACGGGGCCGTCAGCAAGCCAACCGTGCGAGAGATGGCAGAGGGGGTCAGGGCAAGACTAGGCGCGGATATCGGGCTGGCTGTAACGGGTATTGCAGGGCCGGAAGGTGGAACCAGGGCCAAGCCCGTCGGAACCGTCCACATAGGGCTTGCCAGGGACGGACATGATACCCTTTGCGGGAAATACCGTTTCTGGGGGACCCGGCACCAGATAAAAACAAACTCTGCAATGATGGCCCTCGACTGGGTCAGAAGGCACCTAAATGGAGATCCGTTCATTCCTGGCCTTTGATCTACCCCCTGAGATCAAGGGGGTCCTGGGAAAGGTATCGTCCGAGGTAAGGACACTCGACCTGGATGTGAAGTGGGTCAAGGTGGAAAACGTCCACCTGACCGTGATCTTCATGGGAAATATAGCCCAGGAGAGAATCCCGGAAATGGATCCCCTAATCAGGGAGATCTGTGAAGGATACGATGCCTTCGAGATCTCGGTCCGAGGGGTCGGCTTCTTCCCTGATGCCAGGCGCCCCAGGGTAATGTGGCTGGGGCTTGAGGGCGACATGGAAAGGCTGGCAAAGTTCCGGGATGATCTCCAGAGGCCCCTTGCCAGGTTCGGGATAAAGGAGGAGAAAAGGCCTTTCAGGCCCCATCTCACCCTGGGTAGATTCCGGAAACAGGGCGGCCCCAGGCAGCGGATCGAAGAGCTGGTGAAAAAATACGCCGACCTGAAGAGCCCCAGGTGCTCACTGGGGGAGCTTGTACTGTTCAAGAGTGATCTCAAACCAGGCGGGGCGGAATACACGAAGCTGTCTTCGTGGCCCTTGGGCAGAGGGTAGTCTCCGGGCCGTGTGCGAAGATTTTTCGAGGAACTTTTGTGAAGCCATCAAGCTTAGAAAGGGGTTTATGACCATGGCAGATCAAACAACACACAGGGAGAAGGCGGTGGAGCAGGCCATATCCCAGATCGAAAGGCAGTTCGGCCGAGGATCCATAATGAAGATGGGGGGGGATCGGGTCCTGGAGGTGCCTGCCATATCAACGGGATCCATCTCCCTGGATGTAGCCCTTGGCGTTGGCGGGGTTCCCAGGGGCAGGGTGGTGGAAATATTCGGTCCCGAGTCATCGGGAAAGACCACCCTTGCACTCCACATAGCCGCGGAGGCCCAGTCGGCCGGTGGGGTGGTGGCCTTCATAGATGCCGAACATGCCCTGGACATCAACTACGCCAGGAGACTCGGGGTCGACGTGGACAACCTGCTGGTCTCTCAGCCCGACACAGGGGAGCAGGCCCTGGATATTGCCGAGATCCTTGTCAGGAGCGGGGCTATTGACGCCCTGATCATCGATTCCGTGGCAGCCCTGGTTCCCAGGGCCGAGCTCGAGGGAGAAATGGGGGACCAACATCTCGGGTTACAGGCCAGGCTCATGTCCCAGGCCCTGAGAAAACTGACAGCCACCATCAGCAAATCCATGACCTGCGTTGTATTCATCAACCAGATCAGGATGAAGATCGGGGTCATGTTCGGCAGTCCTGAAACTACTACGGGAGGAAATGCCCTGAAATTCTATGCCAGTCAGCGACTGGACATCCGCCGAATAGGGGCCCTGAAGGAGGGGGACCAGGTTATCGGCAACAGGACCAGGGTAAAGGTGGTCAAGAACAAGATAGCCCCGCCCTTCAAGGAGGCGGAGTTTGATATCATTTACGGAAGAGGGATCTCCAAGGAAGGGGATCTGCTGGACCTGGGTGTATCGCTGGGGATAATAGAAAAGAGCGGATCCTGGTATAGCGTAAACGGTGAGAGAATGGGACAGGGCAGGGAAAACGTAAGGAGATTCCTGGAAGAAAACAAGGATATCAGGGACCGTGTTGAAGATCAAATCCTGGAAAAAACCGGCCTCAAGAAGCTCAGGGAGAGGCAGCCGGACGCGGAAGCGGACGCGCAGGCCAAAGATAGATAGGAGGATCGAGACTGGAAAAATGGACTTCAGGGAGATAAGAAGGAAGTTCCTGGAATATTTCAGGGCAAGGGATCATGAGATCGTGAGCAGTTCCTCTCTGGTACCGCGTGATGACCCCTCCCTCCTTTTCACAAATGCAGGCATGGTCCAGTTCAAGGCCCTTTTCCTGGGCGAGGAGACCAGGAGCTATACCAGGGCCGCGACTTCCCAGAAGTGTGTACGGGCTGGAGGTAAACACAACGACCTGGACAACGTGGGCTACACGGCCCGGCACCATACCTTCTTTGAGATGCTGGGAAATTTCTCCTTTGGTGACTACTTCAAGGAGGAGGCCATCGCCTGGGCGTGGGACCTCCTGGTAGAGGGATACAAGCTGCCCGCGGAAAAGATGTGGGTCTCCGTGTACAATGATGATGATGAGGCGTTCGAGATATGGCAAGAGAAGATCGGCATCCCGGCGGAGAGAATAGTGAGGCTCGGGGAAAAGGACAATTTCTGGGCCATGGGGGATACAGGTCCTTGCGGCCCCTGCTCCGAGATCCTCATCGACCAGGGGGAATCAATGGGATGTGGAAGGCCCGAATGTGCCCCGGGATGTGATTGTGACCGCTACCTGGAAATATGGAACCTGGTCTTCACCCAGTTCGATCGCGATTCCTCCGGGAAGCTCCACCCGCTGCCCAAACCCAATATCGACACGGGTATGGGCCTGGAACGGCTGGCCGCCCTGGTGCAGGGAGTCAAGTCCAACTACGACACGGACCTTTTCAGGCGTATCATGGCCAGGATAGAAGAACTCTCTAGAAAGGGTTACGGCGAAGACAAGAAGGGCGACGTGGCCTTCAGGGTCATAGCGGATCACGCCAGGGCCGCTGCGTTCCTCATTGGTGACGGCGTGTTGCCGTCCAATGAGGGCAGGGGCTATGTCCTCAGGCGCATTATCAGGCGCGCCATCCGGTTCGGGCAGGCCCTGGGGCTCCGTGATCCTTTTCTCCACCTGGTAGCTCAAAGGGTGATCGATGTCATGGGACAGGATTACGGGGAGCTTGTCACCGGGAGTCGATTGATCGATGGTGTCATACTCAATGAGGAGAAGAGGTTCGCTGATACCCTCCACTACGGCGTGAGAGTATTGGAGGAACACCTTGAAGGATTGAAGGAAAAGGGAGACAGGAAGATCCCGGGGGACCTGGCCTTCAAGCTCTATGATACCTACGGGCTGTCCCTTGATATCGTGGAGGACGTGGCCAGGGAAGAAGGGTTGACCATAGACATGGCAGGCTATGAACGGGCCATGTCCCGGCAAAGGGCACAGTCCCAGGAGTCATGGAAGGGCAGCGGCGCGGAGGAAGTGCCTGAAGCCTTCCGCAAGCTCACAGCCAGGGGGGTCTCCACCGCGTTCTTGGGCTATGAGACACTCGAGGTGGAAGCCAAGGTGATCGCCATTATGAGGGACGGCACTGAAACGGCCCAGGCACATCAGGGTGATAAGGTAGAGGTAATCCTCGACCGGACGGCCTTCTATGGAGAAGCAGGAGGGCAGGCCGGCGACAGGGGATGGCTCGTTGCCCGAGACATGCGAATGAAAGTGGAGGACACGCGCAAGTACGGCCAGGACATCATAGTCCACAGGGGAAGGCTGGAAGAGGGCAACCTTTCCCTTGGAGACCCGGTCCGGGCAGTGGTGGACGGGGAAAGGCGCAGGGCAACCGCCCTCAATCACACGGCCACGCACCTTCTTCACAAGGCGCTCAGGGAAATCCTGGGAGACCACGTCAAGCAGGCCGGATCCCTGGTCACGGCCGAAAGGTTCCGATTCGATTTCAGCCACTTTACCCAGGTTGACACGGAAAAGCTGAAGGAGATAGAAAGGCTGGTCAATGACTACGTCAGGGAAAACCTTCCCCTCACCATCGAGGAGATGCCCAGGGAAGAGGCCATGAAAACAGGGGCTATCGCCATCTTTGAAGAAAGGTACGGGGAGAAGGTCAGGCTCGTGCGCATCGGAGACGGCCTGAGCATGGAGCTTTGCGGAGGCACCCACACTTCCAGGACCGGCAACATCGGCCTGTTCAAGATAGTAAATGAAAGCGCGGTCGGCGCCAATGTGCGTCGCATAG
>JAFDIC010000170.1 GCA_019308525.1 Deltaproteobacteria bacterium | reverse complement strand
CTATAATTGGCCCTGTCTGAAGACCTTGTTGCAAGGCATTCATAAGGATAGCATGTGCCTGTAGGATCTGATGTTGACTGAAGTTGTTAGCAAGCATCTGCCGAGTCATTTCGATCACCTTTTCAGCGTTGAAACCCTGTCTCAACATTCGCCTCGTGCTGTCCTTCACTTGATCATGGGTTGTTTCGGGCAACCCCCGGTCCACTGAGTCAGCCCAGGCAACGGTGGCACAAAGAAGAATAAGAGCCCCCAATACAAATATTTTTTTCATCTCCCTTCTCCTTTCTAATTTGCTTTTTTGATCTACACGCAAGATATAACTGAAAATCACAATCCCGGGTCATAGATGCATATCTCCGACCCAAAATCGTCCTGTTCCTTCAACCGGCAGGATGGCAAATACACCGCACCATCTACATTGTAAAAATATCTGAACTCTGTTTTGGCCGGGGCATCTATTTTCCACGTCCCTGTGTCAACAGGCCACGCTTTCCTGGGAGTAAAACCATCCAGAGACGACAAGAAATATACTCGCTTGGCATGGGGCTTCCTGAGGAAGAGGCTCACTGTATCATTATTCTTCTGGTAATAATGGCTAGCACACCCCGCAAGAACCAGAATCAAAATAATGGGAAACACAAGGTTTGCTTTCATGTCCTAGACCCCACCGAAATAATTGAATTATTGCCGCCGAAATCATCAAGTTCGCGCTCCTGAATGGTTGGATCCGCGAATCCACCTTTGCCGTCCAAGACATAGGCAAATCGATGTTCGCCTTCAGGAAGATTCATTGTGATATCCCAGTATCCGATCGCTCCGATTCGATTCAGCGAAACCGGCTTCCAGTCGGTGAAAGTACCTACAATCTCCGCCGTGGTCACATCGGGCTGATAGATAACAAACCTGTACCGGGCGGTTGTAGCTGGCCGCAAGTGAAAAAATATGAGGAAAACAGTGAGAACAGCAGTAGCAACAACTACCCCCAAACCCATGGGGCGCCAGCTGAATGCCGGTACCCATTTCCGGGCACCCCATCTTTGGCTCTACACCTGGTTCATTGACCGCAGAGATCCAGACCCTCCGTTACCTTTCTGGATAATCCTGACTATTATGGGGGTCAAGCTTTCCGGATGTGACACGGATCTTGAAATCAGGATAACTATGAGAAAGCCCAGACCCAGACCGGCAAGCCCGAACAACACGGCTCCCGTATCTATGCCCATATCGAGCCTCTTGGTCAATCCTACTCCTGCTATGGCCCCCAATAAAAAGCATATGACGGGAATCATGTATACGATGCCTGCTGTCTTGAGGAGGGAGTGGCGTTTGAGGCTTATGGCAACCCGGTCGTGCACCCCTGCGCCAGCTCGGTTCAGGGCCTTCGTGATCATAGTGGCTCCGGATCCAGCCAGCCTGCAACTGTGGGCAGCGCTACAACGAGAGCAGGCATCCTTCCTCTCTGTAATCACCTCTGCCCACCCATCCCTGTGCAGCCGGCACACAACCCCCTCTTCCAGGGCCATAATCGTCACCTCCTAGAAAATGTTGGGCTCCCCTCTTCACCCTTAATCCTTTCCTCACCAGGGGTTGATCCTTGAAAATCCAGACTCCAACAGATCCGGTCCATAGCTTGAAAGTATGCGAAAAATGTGCCACCATGTGGCAAACACTAATAATATTTCGACTTGGTTGCTGCCCCAAATGATCATGACAACAACCCATCCGGAGTCTAAATGAGGTTCCCTGGAAACATAATCAAGAGGCGAAAAAACCTGATACTCCCCATTGAAGGACAGCTCAGGGCATGGAACAAGGCCAACCGGAAGATGAAATGGGGTATCAGGGCAGCAGAATTTGAGGCCATCGAGGCCCCGCCGTCTTTGACCAAAGAGGACAGGAGGGACGGATTCGTCGGCGTGGTCCTGTTCTATGGTTTCGGAAACGACGGGCAGGAAAATTCGGACCCCATCCTCTCGGGAAGACTGGCGTGGGAGTATGCAAAGACCTATAAGCGAAGCAAAACCTGGAGATGTGAGTATATCGATTTTGACAGGGTGTCCGACATCCGCCTCCGGCCGGGAGCGCCAGAGAGGCCCAGGGGGTTTTACTTCGCGAAATTTCAGCCGGGGAATAAATACAAGAACCTTACGGTGGCCCAGGCCAGGCGGCGATTTGACAGGGAAACCGGATGTGGTCCTGAGGGCTTACAGTTCGTTGCCGTTACCCACAAGCATTTCCAGAAATTAATGGATGAGAGGAAGGTTCCCCTAATGGCTTTGGCTGATTACGACGTCGCCCCCCACGGATTCAACGACTTCTATGATGCGGTACAGGTCTTCCACAGCATTGGTATTCTTGGGCTCGGCATTGGCAACGTGGACAGGAATTATCCCCTGTTCGGCATCCCGACGTTGCGCTTTAGGGAAAATTCCGGGGGGAACTAGACCGCGTTTCTAGGGCTGTGCCTCTTTCTTCGCTTGTGCCTGCGTTGCCCGGGTGGCCTTTATGGTTTCCATAAGGATTTGCTGGTACCTCTCCCCGACCTTGTCTACCGTGTACTCGATACCCTCCTTGATCAGTTGCTTTCCGCTACTTACCAGATAGGGATCGGTAGCATATTTGACGACCTCAGAGACCGCTCTCTTGGCACCGAAATCTATACCCTCCTTGATTTCCTGCTTGATCGAAAAGAGAAAAATCGAAAGCACGATCAACACGACCACGCTCCAGGTGGCGGCCCTCACTGCATCTTTGATGATTAGCTTTCCCCAGGAAACCTTCTCATCTGTCATGTCTCTTCCTCCTTGGATTCAGGGGTTACGGTTTGCTCCGGCGGTGCCCGCCCGTGGCCAGATACCATGAAAGGTAAGTGGCGAGTAATATGGAGAAAAGTCTCTGTTTCCGGTGCGGAGTAAAGATTAACATCTCCCCACCCCGTTAAGGATCAATCCGAATCCATGCTTCGGCCGAAATGTCCCGCAGTTCCCTTTAGTGCGGCGGAGACATCAGTTTCTCAGGAACGAAGAGGACGCCTTATTCTACGTGCACCCCCCTCAACCTCAGGGCGTTGCCCACCACGGAAACAGAGCTGAAACTCATTGCAGCGGCAGCAATGACAGGGCTCAAGAGGATACCAAACCACGGGTAAAGCACTCCGGCGGCCAGTGGAACTCCCGATGCATTGTAGATAAAGGCAAAAAACAAATTCTGCTTAATATTCTTCATGGTCGCCCTGCTGAGTTTCCTGGCCCGGACAATACCCCTGAGATCGCCTTTGACCAGGGTCACACCTGCACTCTCCATGGCAACATCAGTCCCTGTCCCCATGGCAATGCCTACGTGAGCCTGAGCAAGGGCCGGGGCATCATTGATTCCATCACCTGCCATTGCCACCATCCTCTTGTCCTCCTGGAATCTTTTTACCACTGCCGCCTTCTCATCCGGGAGCACTTCAGCCACTACTTCATCCAGATGGAGCTTCCTGGCCACTGCCTCCGCAGTCTTTCTGCTGTCGCCTGTCAGCATTACGATCCGCAGACCTTCCCTGTGCAGCTCCTCGATGGCCGTTGGGGTTGTGGCCTTGATCGGGTCAGAGACACAGACAAGGCCCTCCAGCTTGCCGTCCACGGCAACAAACATGACGGTTCCCCCTTCTTTCTGCATGGTATCGACTTGAACCGCCACCTTCGAAATGTCCACTGAAAAATCGTCCATCAATTTCTTGTTGCCCAGGATGATCTTGTGAGCATCGACCACGGCAGACACGCCTTTCCCGGTATGTGAAGAAAATTCCTCGGGCTTTACAAGAGGAACGTCGCGACCGAGTGCGTGTTCAACTATTGCAGCAGCCAGAGGATGTTCACTGCCCTTTTCAAGGCTTGCTGCCAGGGAAAGAATTCTTTCCTCCGGAAGATCCCCTGCCGTTACTATGCTTGTAACCGTCGGTTTTCCCTCTGTTAGGGTGCCGGTCTTGTCCACGACCAGGGTGTCGACCTTGCGCGTTGTTTCAATAGCCTCAGCGTTCTTGAAAAGAACGCCCATTGTAGCTCCCTTGCCGGTAGCGACCATTATGGACATGGGCGTGGCAAGACCCAGCGCACACGGGCACGCTATAATGAGCACGGACACCGCGGCGATGATTGCATGGGCGAGCCGGGGCTCCGGTCCGACCAGGTACCATGTTACGAAGGAAATAATACTTATCAGAATGACTGCCGGCACAAAATAGCCCGAGACCATGTCTGCCAGTTTTTGAATAGGGGCCCTGCTTCTCTGGGCCTCTGCGACCATATTGACTATACGTGACAGGAGCATTTCCGACCCTACCTTCTCTGCTTCCATCACCAGCGTTCCTGTACCGTTTACCGTGGCGCCCACCACCTTGTCGCCCGGTTGCTTTTGAACTGGGATGGGTTCTCCCGAGATCATTGACTCGTCCACACTGCTAATACCCTCCAGCACCACCCCATCCACGGGTATCTTTTCGCCCGGTCGCACCCGGAGGCGATCCCCCTTCTGCACATGTTCCAGGGGAATATCCGTTTCAGTGCCATCTTCATTGATCTTTCGGGCGGTCTTGGGGGCGAGGCCCAGCAGGGCCTTGATGGCCGCACCGGTCTGACTCCTGGCCCTCAGCTCCATAACCTGGCCCAGCAAAATAAGGACGACAATTACGCCTGCCGCTTCAAAATATACTCCCACCGTGCCCGCTTCCGTCCTCATTACCTCTGGGAACAAATCGGGGAACAGGACTCCAATTATGCTGTAAACATAGGCTACCGATACGCCAAGGCCGATCAGGGTAAACATATTGAGGCTCCTGTTCAGTACCGATTGCACAGCACGAACAAAAAACGGCCAGCCTGCCCACAGTACCACAGGTGTCGCAAGAATCAACTCCACCCAGGCAAAGTTCTTGGCCGAAGCCAGGTCATTCAAGACCCCAGCCCCGGGAATCCACTCCCGCATGGCTATGACCACGAGGGGAATAGTGAAGCAGGCCCCTACGATGAATCTTCGGAGCATGTCCCTGTGCTCCCGGTCTGCCTCCTCGTCATCGGGGGAAATCACGCGTGGCTCAAGCGCCATTCCACATTTGGGGCAACTGCCGGGTGCATCCCTGATTATTTCCGGGTGCATGGGGCAGGTATATTCCGTACGGGTTTGAGGCTTCAACGGGACCACGGGCTCCAGGGCCATTCCACATTTCGGGCATGTACCCGGCCCCTCCTGCCTTACTTCTGGATGCATCGCACACGTATACAACCCTTTGGAAGCTTGATCCTTTTTCTCAGCAGCCGGCCCAGGATCGGGAGTCTCATCATCCCGCTTCCTGGAAAGATACGTTGAAGGCTCCTGCTTGAACTTGTTCAGGCAGCCTTCACTGCAAAAATAAAAGCTCTTGCCTTCGTACTCGTGCCTCAAGAACCCTTGCCCGTCTCTTGTCTTCATACCGCAGATAGGATCAACGAAATCCACACCATCGGCCCCGTTGTTCCCGCCGTGGCCCTCGTGTTCCATAGTGTTGTCGCTCATTTTCCCCTCTCCTTTTTGTCTTGAGGTCTTTTTCCATGATACCCGGGTTTGTGTGACGCCTTCCCATCATTCCCCTTTCAGTCGAACATTATTTCTCGCCTCTCTTACTTCACCCGGTATCACTTCGAGATACGCGTAACCCGATTTTCTACCCCCGGCCTCAGCCGAAACAAACCACAGAGAACTCACTACGCTCCATTTGGGGAAGCGGAGAGATACCCTGCCATCCCCATTAGCCTTCAACTCCAATATGTCATTAACTTGCTCCCTTTCGGGGCCCGTAAAGTTGCCTACAAAATACACCCTGGAATTCGAAACAGGCCTCCCTTCCCTGTCAACTACCCTGACGGTGAGGGCGGTACCCTCTTCAGTCAACTGGAGGGCATGATTGATCCAGTAACGAATCAGGCCCCTGTCCTTTTCCGGTATCCGGGGAGGCAATGCATGAAGTTTGCCTCTATTCAAACCGATCCACAGTGATAGGTTGAAGAATACTCTGCTCCCCTTGATGCCATCTTTTACCACATTATACGACCTATGGCCATTTTTAATGACTGCCCTCTTTGCAAATATTCCATTGACGGCGGCGGAATTCATATTTAGATTATATATAACCCACTTATATAGGGTCCATGTTTCAAGGCATTTATCGTACTGAAGAATTTCAACGACGTTTTGGTCTTTTGAAGGATTTGGCCTTCACCATCTTTACCCCAGGCCGAATTCATACCACCTTCAGGGATTTAAATCATGGAATCTGAAAGTTTCCATTACCTCAGGCGTGGTGTTCAAGAAGCCTATTCCAGGGCCGCGGAAAGGCCCCAGGGGGAACATCCCTTCCCGGTGGGCCGGCATTTCGCTGAAAGCATCGGGTATCCCAAGAGATTGCTGGATCAAGTCCCTTCAATTTCCATACACGCCTTCTCAGGAGTATCCAACGTCTCCATATTTGCCCGTATTCCTGAAGGTTCTACAGTACTTGATCTGGAGTGCGGAGCAGGCCTGGATGCCATCATTGCTGCAAAGAAGACGGGCAGCAGGGGCCGTGTCCTGGGTCTGGACTTTAGCAAGGCCATGCTGTCCAGGGCAGCCCAGTCGGCGAGAGAAGCAGGGCTCGAGAACATAGAATTCTACCAGGGAGATGCGGAAAGTATACCCGCCAGAGATGAGGCATTTGATGTAGCAATGGCTAACGGGATTTTCAACCTGAGCCCTGCCCGGGATGCCATATTCCAGGAGCTTGCACGCGTGGTCAAGAAGGGCGGTTTAGTGTTCGCTGCCGAGCTGATACTCAAAGAGGGCATACCAAAGAAAGACCTCGTATGTGATGCCAACTGGTTTGCCTGAATTCCCGGGGCCAAGGAGGGCGGGGCCTTTCTCCAGGAGTTTTTGCTTGCAGGGTTCGGGAAGGCTACCATTGTTCGGACATCCAGAAATGCCAGGACCAAGAACCCCAACGTCCTTGCGGCAGAGGTCCTGGCCCAGAAGTAGGAGGAGCTGGCACGCTATCTGCCCTCGAGAGTCTGATCAAGATCCCTTTATGGCTGCTGCTTTGAGAACCCCAGCGGGAGCCAACCTCTTCTTCTGGAAGGGCCGTCGCACACGTCAGGCTTTATGTGGCGTGAACCGGAAAAAACAGAGGAAGATCAAGCCAAGCCGAAAATTCCCACAAAATCATTTGACTTTTCCGAATTACTTAGCAAAAATAGCGAAAAAGATTTAGCCTCCCCTCCAGCCGGAATCTGGAGGACAGTTCCCTCGTAAATTCCCGCCTGTCTTTCCACTTCTTTTCCGTGGCCGAATCTTTTGTGGGCTGGAAATATTTCCTCCAGACCTTTGACATAGGGGCCAGCGTATGGTTCCAGGTGCCTAGACCATCTTCGGGTATAACTTCCGGACCTTTTGTTGTAACTTAACCTCGTTTTATGCCAAGATGTAGACCTGGTTCTTACTCTTTCTAATGCCCTTTTAACCCAATTATTGTTCTTCCTGTACATTCGGGTCATACGTGGACCCTTATGTAAGATGGTGGTTGCCCTTCCAACCGCTGGCAGGGCCGATGTTGTCAAACAAAATAAACGTATAGGAGAATTCTATGAACAAGGTGAAAAATGGAGACACGGTAAAAATACATTACACCGGCAAGCTTTCAGACGGAAAGGTGTTTGATGATTCTCGGGGAAGAGAACCCTTTGAGTTCATCGTGGGGAGCGGGCATGTCATGCCCGGGATCGACAAAGGGGTCATAGGCATGGAGACAGGAGAAAAGAAAACTCTTGAGATCCCTCCAGAAGATGCGTTTGGCCCTAGGCGAGACGAATTGGTTATCGAGGTCGGAAAGAGCGAGTTGCCCCCTGAAATAGCGCCTGAAATCGGCCAGAGGCTCCAGATGAGACAACCAAACGGGAACTTTGTT
>JAFDIC010000169.1 GCA_019308525.1 Deltaproteobacteria bacterium | reverse complement strand
ACAAAGGTCATAGGTCTTGGAGGCCCGTTCGGGCTTAAAAGGATGATCAGGGCCGAAATCAAAGCGAGCCATGTCATCGGAATAAAAGAATACGGACCTTAACTTGGGTTCCATGTCAGATGCCAAACGATCCCCTCAACGAGCCTGGTTGACACGCAAGATAAAGGCTGATTTGCCAGGAGACATATCTCGCGAATCCTAGCAGATCAGTAAGAGCAGGGTCAACGAAAAAGGACCTTTCCAAAGATCGAGCGGAAGCCAATCCCCCCTCAGGCCGAGCCGGAAAGGATACCATGATGATCGCTGGACAACAGCTCCTGGGACATGATACTGTTGTTCCTGAGGGTGCCGATGCTAAGAGCACGAGAAACAGACGGAGGCAGACACGGGGCAAAAAGCAAGGGGGGAGGAGGGGACAGAGGGAAGGATTCTTGTGCCTGCCACAAGCCCTATGCGTGAGGGTAAGCGGAGACTAATGGGTCACGGCGCTGGCCCGGGAGAATGAGATTGGAATCTCTTGGGTTCAAGATCAAGAAGGACAAGAAAGGTGCCCTTTTCCTCGTGGGAAGGGGAGGCCCGACTGACTATCAAAGACTCTTGAGCATGTACCTGGGGTTTTCGCCCAGACCGGCTGCGCAGGGGCTCCCCCCCGCCGACCCGGAGCAATGCTGCAAGTGGGTGGAGGAAATCCTGAATGCAAGCACCACCTTCATTGCTATCAGGGAAGGGAGAATAGTCGGGCACGCGGCCTTGATCCCGGATCCAAAAGGGAAGGAGTGTGAGTACCTCATCTTTGTGCACCAGGACCACAGGAACAGGGGTGTTGGCACGGCACTGACGGAGCTGGCGGTCGAGGAGGCAAGAGAAATGGGGTGCAAATGCATATGGCTTTGCGTTGAGACAAAGAATATCAGCGCTATCAGGCTTTACCAGAAGTTCGGCTTTGAATTCTGTGACATGGATATCTGCGAGAGGAAGATGATGCTTGAAGTTGCCCGTCCATGAGCTTTCCGAAAGGGGTTTCGTCAGGTTGGCCAGTCCTTTTTGCCCTGCAACATCTCCAGGTTCTCCCTGGCAAAGTCGATGGTGGGATCGAGTTCGAGCGCGAAGGTGTAATAGCGGATGGCCATCTCCCTGTCACCCATTTCCCTGTAGTTGGACGCTATGTTCGCATAGTCGATCGCTGAGCCGGGGTCTAGCTGGAGGACCTTCTTGAAACATTCTATCGCCTTTTCGTGCTCGCCTGTCTTGAAGTAGCAATATCCCATAAGGTTATGGATGTCGGTTCTTTCGCTGTCGTAACTTTCCGCCTTTTCAAGGACCTCGATGGCGTCCCTGTACCTGCCCAGGTCCTTCAGGCTTACGGCCTTATAAGAACAGATGCTGGGGATGTCCTCTTCCCTGGGGTCGAGTCCAAGGGCCTCGTCAAAAAAGGGCAGGGCCAAGGAAGCTTGGCCCATGGAGAGTTGACACAAACCCATGTAGAACTTGATGTAGTATTTACCCGGCATGAGCACATCCATCCTCTCCAGCTCCTTGAGGGCCCAGCCGGGATCACCGCTCTCCGCCATGAGCTTGGCAGAAAACATGCCGATACTTGTCCCTGTGGCCCTCTCCCTGAAATGGGCCCCGGGAATAATGGTGTAAAAGGCCGGTATCCCCAGCATCGGGTGCATGATATCTATCACCAGGACTTCCATGTCCTTTCGAGAAAGGGCCGAGACGCAATTCTCCACCTCTATGCGTATGTTGTCGTTTGAGAGATTGGGTAGTAGGTCTATGCCTGTTTCTTTGTCAGTATTGATGATGAAGTCGGCCTGATCCAGGGATTTGAATTTGGGCAGGCCGCTTGCCACATAGTTTGAACCGGAGTTGAAATCCCCCGCGAGCTGGGCCACCTCGGTGAGTGCCCGACTCAAGGCCTTCTGCGGATCAGGAGTGGTACCGGCGGTCCAGACAATCTCGCTCTTTTCCGGAAATGTGGAAGGATCATAGGCCAATACCCCTACGCTGGGAATTCCCATGCCAAGAGAGAAGTCAGTGATGAAAAGCTTCACCCCTGCCCTCCTGTACTTTTCAATCATCTCCAAGACCAGTGGGTCAGTGACGGAGGTAACATTTATGGCCGGGGTGGTGAGCCTGTTGCGGCTTATAATGGATGAGACGTGTCGCTCCACCACTTCACATATCCCCTGGAGCAGGGCCTCTTCAACGCAGTTTCCGGCAGAAGGACCATTGTATTCATTGATGGCATAGAACCAGTTGAAGGGGACGTACACTTCTTCTCCCTTCGTGAGATTATAGGCCTTGGTCCATTTGAGGGGGAGAGAGGAAAATATCTCCTTGGCGACCTCCAGTTCATCAGATTCATCGTGGACCGAGCGGGCGATAGATTCGAAGGGTAAGGCCCTTGCCTTCAGGTTCCGATATTGTTCAACAAGAAAGTTTTCCGGATTCTTGCAGAAGCTAAAGAAGCTGAATCTCTCGGCAAGCTCCATCACGGCGCTCGCCTCGGCCTGCTGGGGTGTGCCTCCTTTTCCCATCTGTTTCCTGTTGCCGATTATCTCCCGGGCATCCTTGCCACAGAGACTGAAATACACCGGTATACCCAGTCTTCCATTGTCAATCCTCATTGTTCCCTCGAGAATATCCAGGTCCACCTGTTTCAGCCTTTCCCTGAAGCGGCGCACCGTCTCCTCCGGGGTGAGTATCTTGTCCTGGTCCAGGGTGTATCTCTTGTAAGCGTCCTTTAATACCAGCATCAGTAAGATCCTTTCACACTGTACTTTGCCTGCGGATCATGAGCAGGGAGAGTTCCCTGAGGAGTCCTTGCCTACCCGGCTGTTAAGACCATATGTCTGGCCCGAAGCCCCCTGCTTTTCAAGGGCCCTGTTGAGGCTCCCGGTCACATATCCTTCCAGATCCAGGGCCACATGGAGGAACCCTATCGTCCTCAGTTTTTCTACGATCTTCTCTCTGAACCACGGTTCCAACATCCTGGGAATTTCGCTCTTTTCGACCTCGATCCTGGCCACTGGGCCGTGGTACCTGACGCGGAACTGCCGAAAGCCGTTTTCGGCCAGGAAGTCCTCCGCAGCAGATACCTTTCTCAGCTTTTCCTCGGTGATGGTTTCACCATAGGGGAACCTTGACGCAAGGCAGGCCATGGCGGGTTTGTTCCACGTAGGGAGCCCCATTTCTCTCGATAGAAGACGTATTTCATCCTTGCCCAGCCCGACATCAACGAGAGGCTCTATCATGCCCATTTCCTGAGCCGCCTTAATGCCCGGGCGGTAATCATCTAGATCATCACTGTTGGAGGCAAGGGCGATATGTTTGATGCCTTCTTTATCGGCTATTCCTTTCAGCTCCTGGGAAAGGGACTTCTTGCAGTAATAACACCGGTCGGGCCTGTTTGCCCTGAACTCCGGCAGCCGCGTCTCATCGGATTCGAAGACAATATGTTCAATGCCGCGCTCTCTGGTAAACTCCAGGGCAGCATTGATTTCCCGGGACGGGTAAGTGGGGGAAGTTGCAGTCGCGGCCACGGCCTTTCTCCCAAGGGCCTCCCGGGCCACAGCCAAGAGAAAGGTGCTGTCCACCCCCCCTGAAAAAGCGACCAGGATGGAGTCAAGTTCTCCAAGCCGCCTTGCAAGTTCTCTTTTCTTGTCTCTCGCCGCCTGTATGTCCTCGAATCTCATCAGCATGTCCATCCAGGAAAACAAATGAATAATACTATACTAGGCTGATATAAAAATGCAAGCAAAAGTCAACAGCCGAGGCAGACCAATCCAAGTTCTCCGTATGCCGCAGCTCGAGCCTTGATCAGTGATAATGCCCTTTCATCATCATGAAGAGCCTTGATGCTACATGCTCCAGACACTCCCTGTTCTCGATCTTGTCTAGCCATGACTTGGGAATCGCCTCATATCCCAGGTAGGCTCCGGATATGGCGCAGGCCATTGCGCCGAGGGTGTCCCTGTCGCCGCCGTTCAGGGCAGCGCAATGGAGGCATTCCTCGAAGGAGAGGTCGTAGGCAAGGTATTCCTTGCGGGGGGCAGCCAAAGGGGAGATGGGCGTTGAGCTGAGGTAGAGTTCGATCCGGATAAGAGGGCCTGATCTGAAAGTCGGGGTACCTGTGTCTCCTCTCCCCTTTGTTTACAACAAACTCAGGGGTTGAGAGGCCTGAAACGATGAAAAATCAAGCCAAAAAAGAGGGCATGATGCATTTTATTGTTGCAATTTTAGTTTTTATTTATTAACTTTCCGCAATGGCAGATATGATCCACAGGAGGAAATTTCTTAGAAAGGAGGAGGAGAGGTTATGAACAAGGGAGATCTCGTAAACGAGGTGGCCAAGGTAGTGAGCACCAAGAAAGAAGCTCAGGCCGCGGTAGACACTGTTTTCTCAGCCATTACAAAAGCGCTCAAGAAAAAAGAGACTGTGACCTTGGTAGGGTTTGGGACATTCAGCGTGGCAAAGAGAAAAGCCCGTAAAGGCAGGAATCCCCAGACTGGAGAGGAAATCAAAATCAAGGCCAAGAAGGTACCGAAATTCGTGGCTGGCAAAGCGCTCAAGGATGCCGTAGCCTGAAAGTCAGCGAAAAAGTTAGATTAGGACCCTGACCGGGATTAGTGTATCTCCTGGTGAGGGTTTTTTTTCGTCTTCGCCGGCATGCCTTATATCCCCCTAACAGGATTTCTGCTCCGGTACGATAAGCTACAGGGCATACCGGTGTAAGGGAACCCGGGCGCAGATCGCTTGATGCCCCGCACCTTGCCGGGGGAAACCCCATTTTACAGCTAGGATGGTCCTGTTGAGAAGATATGCTGTGCTGGCAGCAACCTGTCTATTAATGACATTCCCCGAAACTACCCATGGGGCAAGGGGTCCCAGGGTCCTGGAAGAAGAAGATGTGGCTATCATTTACGATGAGTCCATGGGGCCCGCGGCAGAGGAAACCGCCAGGATCTACCCGGCAATAAGGGCTGGTCTTGAGGGTGTATTGAAGTGGAGGCTGGATTTCAGGCCGGCTATCTATCTTGTCAGGAGGAGGAGAGAATTCAGGAGGATGGCCGGAACGGACATTATCGTCGCCTTTGCGCTCCCTTCGAGGAAGCTGATCGTGATAGATTATTCAAGGATGAAAACCGACCCCTTCAGTATTGAGGTGACAATCAAACACGAGTTGTGTCATCTCCTGTTACACGAGCATATCCCCGAAGAGAACCTCCCCTTCTGGTTGGACGAGGGTCTGGCACAATGGGTGAGCGGAGGGATATCAGAACTGATCACGCCGAGCAAGAGATCACTCCTGAAAGAGGCCACCTTGGCCGGGAGATACGTCACCCTCCAGGAGTTGAAAAAGAGGTACTCAGCAGAGAGGGATTCACTCCTCCTTGCCTACGAGGCGAGCAAGAGCCTGGTGGAATTCATCATTCGAAAGTATGGATTGAAAAGGCTGTTAGAGACTCTGGGATACCTAGAAGCTGGTAACTCGCTGGGCGAAGCACTGAATAGAGGGCTGGCAGTTTCTCAGGAGAACCTCGAGAAGGCGTGGCACGAGGATCTCCGCAGGCGGACTACGTGGATCAACTTTCTGATCAGCAATATGTACGAGATACTATTCTTCCTCGCGGCGCTGATCGTATCCTACGGCTTCTTGAGAGTAGTTTTGAAAAAGAGGGCGTACATGCGCCGGACAGAAGAAGAATAGCCCTTGGTTCTTGCCAGAGGGGACAAGCTGGGATGTATATGACGTACTATGTCTATCACCAGGAGGTGCACTCGTGACACAAGAAGATATCTATCAAAGGTTGGCCAAACATCTTTCCGAGCTTCCGATAGGATATCCTTACAGGGATTCCCTCGTTGAAATGCTGAAGGAAAACTTTTCGAAGCAAGAGGCTGAGGTCGCTCTGGCGATACCGAGCGATGTGACACCATTAAAGCCCCTAGCAGTGGGGGAGATCGCCAGGAACACCTCATTGACCAAAGAGCAGGTCAGGGAGACTCTGGAGGGCCTGACCAAAAGGGGATTGGTTTACGTCGGGAAAACGGCGGACGGGGATACCGGATATGCCCTGCACCAGGTGGGATTTGGTTTCCCACAGACCTTTTTCTGGAAGGGAGAGGAGACTCCCCATGTGCGAAGGATGGCGGAGCTGACCGCAAAGTACTTCAGTAGAGAGGTCACGCGAGAGTCGTTCAGCCCGACGAAGACAAAGGCATACAGGTACATACCGGTTGAAAAGAGCTTGAAGCCCGCGAAGCAGGGTGTTTATCCTCAGCAACTGATGACGCAGGTAATCGAGCAGGCAGAGGTAATCGCCCTTGGTCACTGTCCCTGCAGGATGGCCTATTCCCTCAGGGGAGGAAAGTGTGATCATCCCAAGGAAGTTTGCCTGAAGTTCAACAGGATGGCCCGCTATGTGATAGAGAGGGGACTTGCAAGGGAGATAACGAAACAGGAGGCCCATGAAATCATAAGAAAGGCGGAAGAGGAAGGCCTCGTTCACTTTGTGGACAACACCGAGGGTGACATCCAGCACAACTGCAATTGCTGTGGCTGTGCCTGCTGGAACGTGGGGAACATCCGGCGCGGGAAGATACCCAGGGATGTCATAATGGCCACTTACTTCCTGCGGGAGACTGATCTGGACCAATGCATAGGATGTGGAGAATGCGTGGAGATCTGCCCTGTTGCCGCAGTGAAGCTGGAAGACGATAGGCCGGTAGTGGACGAGGAATGGTGTATAGGTTGTGGTGTCTGTGCCAGGGTATGTCCAACGGACTCCATATCAATGAAAGTAAGGCCCGACAGGGAGGGCCAGCTCCCCGCTTCCAACTTTGACGAGCTCCACGAAAGGATAAAGGCGGAGAAGAAGACCGCTACCCTTTCTCCTGAAGGCGGTCGTGAACCCATTGACGGTCAGGGGCCTGCTCCCGGCCAGGAAGCAGTTGACAGGTCTTTGCATTCAGCAGGCAAGGGGTAAACGGGCACTGCTTTTGCGTCCTTACCACCCCCTGAGGGGTACGGCCAGGCTGAGGTACTCTTCTCCTTCATTAAACATGAGCCGTTTTTCCACCATGATACGAAGAAACGGGATCACCTTTTCTTCGCCGAATTCGGGAAAGCGTTCCAATATGCTGGAGATGGAGGCCTTTCGCTCGCAGAAGAGGTATATCTCCCGCGACTTGCCCTTCAGGCGGTGGTTCATGTCATGTTGTCCAAGGCGGCGATGCCTTATGATCAGGAAGTCGCCACCGTCCATGTAGGAGAGGATGGGGTCAGTCGCAGGCTGCTCATGCAGTGCCCCATAGAGATTCCGCCACTCCTCTATTTTCTCTCTCACAGCCTGCCAGAGGCGCCGCTGTTGCCTGATGCACCCGTAGTAGCCCTGGTGCATCAATGTGAGCTTCTTTAGCACGACCCGAGGAAAGAGGTGCCTGTAATGAGGATGGTTATAGTGTTTCTTGATTCCGTAAGAGCCCGGGTCTTTCCATACAGGGCTTCCGTATCCGAGCCAGAATTTGATTCCCTTCAGGGGCCTGAAGGGATAGGCAAAGTCCAGGTTTCTGAGGGTTTCCCTGACATCCTGGGTCCCGCTCCCGGGGAATTCCAGAATCAGGTTGGCCTCCAAGCTGGGGGTGCCTTGCGCCTCGCAGTTCTTCATGATTTCCAGGTTCTCTATGGCCCTGGTCCCCTTGGCCATTTTTTTCAAAAGAGAAGTGCTCAAGGCCTCGATGCCCACCTGGATCTCCCGAACGCCCGCCCTCCCCATGGCCACGAGTTCTTCTCTTGAAAGTGTAGCCCTGACCTCTGCAAAGAGCCGTAAGTCCCTACCGAGCTCTGCTATCCCCCCGAAGAGTTCTTCGAGATTTCCCGGTGGCAGGAGATTGTCCATGAAGGAAAGGGACAGGGACTGGTATCTCTTGCTGAGAAGGGCCAGCTCCCT